>NZ_PTQZ01000001.1 GCF_002943415.1 Amnimonas aquatica
CGTCGATGGCACCGGCGCCGAGCAGGCCGCTGATCGTGCGTGCCTGCGGCGTCAGCACGACCTTGGAGAACACGGCATATTTCGCCAGGCGCGCGCGTGTGGTTTCCAGCTGGTCGGCGGGCAGCAGCAGCAGGTAGCCGTCGGCCACGGCGATGGCACGGAAGCTGGCCTGCACGCGGCCCTTGAGGTTGAGCAGGCAGCCCAGGCGCGACTGGTTGCCGGCGACTTCGCGCATGTCGGTGGTCACCTGTCCCTGCAGGAATTTCTCCGCGTCGCTGCCGGTCACGGCCAGGGTCGCCCAGGGCAGCGGAACGGTCAGCACGCCGCCGGCCAGCAGGGTGCCGGTGGCCTGGCGGGTGGCGGCGGAGGGGAGGTCGAAACGGTCTGCCGGGGCGGCGCTGCTCATGGTGTCTCCGGTGTCTCGCCCGCTGTAATTCCGGGCCGGCGGGGCGGTATTGCCGGCGTGCACTGGCGAAATGGGGATCGCGGTGCCAAATACAAGCTCTATATAATGCCGCGCCTGAATCACGATTGCAGAGGTTTTCCATGACGCGGCCGTTTACCGACAGCGAACGCCGCCTGCGCTGGCAGTGCCGGCGCGGGCTCAAGGAGCTCGACGTGCTGCTGGAGCCGTTCATGGAGGAGCACTATCGTGACCTGCCCGAAGACGAGCAGCAGCTGTTCCGGCGCCTGCTGGAGCAGGAGGATGTCGACCTGCTCGCCTGGTTCATGCAGTACCTCCGGCCGGAAGACCCGGACCTGGAGCGCATGATCCATGTCGTGCTCCGGCGTCTGGCGACCTGAATGCCGTCTGCGGCCGTCGCGTCTTGAGCGACGCTGCCGCCTCCTCGTGCTGCTGTCCTGCCTGTGCGCGCTGCCGCTGTCGCACGTGCCCGCCCCTGTGCTGCTGGCGGCCGTGCCGCTGGCGCTGATCCTTGCGTGGTCGCTGTGGCGTCACCAGGCCGGCAGCCTGCCGCTGGCAGTCCTGAAGCAGCTGCCGGATGGCTGGCGCCTGACCCTGGTATCGGGCGAGCAGTGCCTGGCCGAGCTGGCGGGGCCGGTGCGCGACTGGCCCGGCCTGCTGTGCCTGCGTTTTCGTGTCACGGCCGGCGAGGGCTCGGTGGCGTACGGCACTTGCTGGCGGGTGCTGCTCTGGTCGGATCAGCTGCCCGCCGCAGACTGGCGCCGCCTACGCGTGTCGTTGCGCTGGCGCCGTCGCGAGCAGGCTGTATGACTCCGGCAGCAGCACCGTGTCCGCGCTCTGCGCGCTGGTCTGCGGGTGGTCGAGCGTGTAGTGCAGGCCGCGCGACTCCTTGCGCATCAGCGCGCAACGGATGATCAGCTCCGACACCATGACCAGGTTGCGCAGCTCCAGCAGGTTCGCCGACACGCGGTAGTTGTTGTAGTACTCGGCGATCTCCGCCTGCAGCAGCAGCACGCGGTGCAGCGCGCGCTGCAGGCGCTTGGTGGTGCGCACGATGCCCACGTAGTCCCACATGAAGCGGCGCAGCTCGTCCCAGTTGTGCAGGATCACCACGTCCTCGTCCGGGTCGCGGACCTGGGAGGCGTCCCAGGCCGGGCAGGGTGGCGGCGTTGGCGTGCTGTCCAGGCTGGCCTGGATGTGCTTGGCCGCCGACATGGCGAACACGAAGCACTCCAGCAGCGAATTGCTGGCCATGCGGTTGGCGCCGTGCAGGCCGGTGAAGGAGGTCTCGCCGATCGCGTACAGGTTGGGAATGTCGGTGCGGCTGTTGAGGTCGACCATGACGCCGCCGCAGGTGAAGTGCGCGGTCGGCACCACCGGGATCCACTCTTTCGTGATGTCTATGCCGTGCGACAGGCAGGTCTTGTGGATGTTCGGGAAGTGGCTGGTGACGAACTCCGCCGGCTTGTGCGTGATGTCCAGCCAGACATGGCGGATGCCCAGCCGCTTCATCTCGAAGTCGATGGCGCGCGCCACGATGTCGCGCGGCGCCAGTTCGGCACGCTCGTCGAAGCGCGGCATGAAGCGTTCGCCGTCGGGGAGGCGGAGCACCGCGCCTTCGCCGCGCATGGCTTCGGTGATCAGGAAGTTCTTGGCCTTGGGGTTGTACAGGCTGGTCGGATGGAACTGGTTGAATTCCAGGTTGGCGACGCGGCAGCCGGCGCGCCAGGCCATGGCGATGCCGTCGCCGGTGGCGATGTCCGGGTTGCAGGTGTACTGGTAGGCCTTGCTGGCGCCGCCGGTNCGCCGGGCAGGCCGAGCTTGTGCGTGGTGATCAGGTCGACCGCGACACGGTTTTCCAGCATGTCGATGTGCGGGCATTCGCGCACGCGCGCCAGCAGCGTGGTGGAAATGGCCTGCCCGGTGGTGTCGGCGGCATGGATGATGCGCCGGTGCGAATGCCCGCCCTCGCGGGTCAGGTGCAGGTGCGAGGCATCGTCCAGGGTGAAGCCGACGCCCTGGTCGACCAGCCAGCGGATGGCGTCCGGTCCGTGCTCGACGGTGAAGGTGACGGCATCCTCGTGGCAGAGGCCGGCGCCGGCGACCAGGGTGTCGCGGACATGGTTGTCGGTGGAGTCGGTTTCGTCCATGGCGGCGGCGACGCCACCCTGGGCATAGTAGGTGCTGGCATCGGTGAGCGCGGCCTTGGACAGCACCGCGATGCGCAGCGAGGGGTCGAGCTTGAGCGCGAGCGTGAGGCCGGCGGCGCCGCTGCCGATGATGAGGACGTCGTGCTCGAAGGATGCTGCCATGTTCGCGGCCTTGGATAGGGTGACTGTCATGAGGGCGTGATGATGCCATAGTATGGGCCGGCGATAATCCTTCCTCCCATGGGGGTATTGGCCCGGGCCCGAAGGGGCTATTGCCTGTCCCGATGTTGTGCGGCAGGCTGTCTACCCTGGGCCGCCTCCCGGCGTTATCAGCGGTCTCTCCCCGGCGGACAGCGCCGGCGCATGTCGCGCCGCGCTCCGCACGCAGGGTCCCACACCCGTGTTCCGGACACGGGAAAACAAGGAGATACACACGATGTCCCTGCGTCAGCACGGATTGACCTGGCTTTCCGCCATCGCTTTCGGACTTTTCTCCGGCCTGGCCCAGGCGGCCCTGCCCGCGTTCGACGCCATCGTCGACGCGGCCAGCCCGTCGGTGGTCAACATCAGCGCCACGGCCAAGAGCCGTCCGGCGCAGATCGCCTCCGGCGACGACATCCAGGAGCTGCTGCGCCGCTTCTACGGCCTCGAGGCGCAGCCGCAGCAGCCCCGCACCCGGCAGTCCTTCGGCTCCGGTTTCATCATCAGCAGCGACGGCTATGTGCTGACCAACAACCATGTCATCGACCAGGCCGACAAGGTCACCGTGCGCCTCAGCGACCGCCGCGAGGTCGAGGCCAAGGTCATCGGCACCGACCCGCGCACCGACATCGCGCTGATCAAGATCGCCGCCACCGACCTGCCGGCGGTGAAGATCGGCGATCCCTCGAAGCTGCGCGTCGGCGAGTGGGTGCTGGCCATCGGCTCGCCGTTCGGCTTCGACTACTCGGCCACCGCCGGCATCGTCAGCGCCAAGTCGCGCGCGCTGCCCAGCGAGGCCTACGTGCCCTTCATCCAGACCGATGTCGCCATCAACCCGGGCAACTCCGGCGGCCCGCTGTTCAACGCCGCCGGCGAGGTGGTCGGCATCAACTCGCAGATCTACAGCCGCTCCGGCGGCTTCATGGGCCTGTCGTTCGCGATTCCGGTCGATGTCGCCATGGAGGTGGTGGGTCAGCTGCGCGACAAGGGCAAGGTCAGTCGCGGCTACCTCGGTGTCGCCATCCAGGAAGTGACCAAGGACCTGGCCGATGCCTACGGCCTGGCCAAGCCGGCCGGCGCGCTGATCTCCAGCGTGGAGCCGGAGTCGCCGGCGGCGCGTGCCGGCCTCAAGGCCGGTGACGTGGTGACCGAGTTCGACGGCAAGCCCATCACCCTGTCGGCCGAGCTGCCGCAGGCCATCGGCCGCGCCAAGGTCGGCAGCGTGTATTCGCTGGGCATCTTCCGCGACCGCAAGGCGCAGCAGCTCAAGGTGGCCATCGAGCCGCTGCCGGAAGAGGAGACGGCTGCCGGTGGTGCCAAGGGCACGACCCCCGACCTGTCGCGCCTCGGCCTGCGCCTGCGCGACCTGCAGGAAGCCGAGAAGACGCAGCTGAAGATCGCCGGCGGCGTGCTGGTGGTGCAGGTGGCCGATGGCTCCGGCGCCGAGGCCGGGCTGGCGGTCGGCGATGTCATCACCCAGATCGGCAGCACGCCGGTCAACAACGGCCGCGAGTTCGTCGCCGCCGTGCGCAAGCTGTCGGCCGGCCAGACCGTGCCGCTGACGGTGGCGCGGCGTGGCAACAGCCTCATCCTCGCGCTGCGCCTGGAGCCGCAGGACTCGGCACGCTGATCACGCGTGAGCGTGTGCGAGGCGGTCTTCAGGCCGCCTCCGCGCGCCGGCTCATGCAGCAGCGCGCGCCGGTGACGGCGCCGGGCCTCGTGCTACACTACGCCCCTTTTGTTGGCCCGGTGCGCTTCGGCGCGCCGGTGCTTAGTGCAGCCTTGTGTGCAGCCCCATCCGGGTGAGTGTCCGTGTCCGATATCCAGAACATCCGCAACTTTTCCATCATCGCCCACATCGACCACGGCAAGTCGACGCTGGCCGACCGCTTCATCCAGATCTGCGGCGGTCTCGAAGACCGTGAAATGCAGGCCCAGGTCCTTGATTCCATGGACCTTGAGCGCGAGCGCGGCATCACCATCAAGGCGCATTCGGTGACGCTGTACTACACGTCGAAAGTCAGCGGCCAGAAGTACCAGCTCAACTTCATCGATACCCCGGGCCATGTCGACTTCTCCTACGAGGTCAGCCGTTCGCTGGCCGCCTGCGAAGGCGCGCTGCTGGTGGTCGATGCCGCCCAGGGCGTGGAGGCGCAGTCGGTCGCCAACTGCTACACCGCCATCGAGCAGGGTCTCGAGGTCATGCCGGTGCTGAACAAGATCGACCTGCCGCAGGCCGAGCCGGAGCGTGTCTGCGAGGAGATCGAGGAGATCATCGGTGTCGAGGCGATCGATTCGCCGCAGTGCTCGGCCAAGACCGGCCTGGGTGTCGTCGACGTGCTGGAGGCGCTGGTCACGCGCATCCCGGCGCCGGTCGGCGACCGCGACGCGCCGCTGCAGGCGCTGATCATCGATTCCTGGTTCGACAACTACCTCGGCGTGGTGTCGCTGGTGCGCATCAAGAACGGCCGGGTGAAGAAGGGCGACAAGATCCTGGTCAAGAGCACGGGTCAGACGCACCTGGTTACCAGCGTCGGCGTGTTCACGCCCAAGCACACCGAAACCGGTCTGCTGGAGGCCGGCGAAGTCGGCTTTGTCATCGCCGGCATCAAGGACATCTTCGGCGCGCCGGTCGGCGACACGCTGACGCTGTCGACCACGCCCGGCGTGGAAGTGCTGCCCGGCTTCAAGAAGGTCAAGCCGCAGGTCTACGCCGGCCTGTTCCCGATCACCTCGGACGACTACGAGCCGTTCCGCGACGCGCTGTCGAAGCTGACGCTGAACGACTCGGCGCTGTTCTTCGAGCCGGAATCGTCGGACGCGCTGGGCTTCGGCTTCCGCTGCGGCTTCCTCGGCATGCTGCACATGGAAATCGTGCAGGAGCGCCTGGAGCGCGAATACAACCTCGACCTGCTGACCACGGCGCCGACGGTGATCTACGAGATCGTCACCAAGAAGGGCGAGACGCTCTACGTCGACAACCCGTCCAAGCTGCCGGACACGGGCTCGGTCGAGGAGTTCCGCGAGCCCATCGCCGAGTGCCATATCCTGGTGCCGCCGGAATACGTCGGCGATGTCATCAAGCTCTGCCAGGAGCGTCGCGGCACGCAGAAGAGCATGCTGTTCCACGGCAAGCAGGTGGCGCTGACCTACGACATTCCCATGGGCGAGGTCGTGCTCGATTTCTTCGACCGCTTGAAGTCCTGTTCGCGCGGCTACGCCTCGCTGGACTACGCCTTCAGCCGCTTCGAGGCTTCCAGCCTGGCGCGCGTGGACATCCTCATCAACGGCGAGCGCGTCGATGCGCTGGCCATGATCTGCCACACCGACAACGCCCGTTACCGCGGCATGGCCATTGTCGAGAAAATGAAGGAACTGATTCCCCGCCAGATGTTCGACGTCGCCATCCAGGCCGCGATCGGTGCGCAGATCATCGCGCGTCAGACCGTCAAGGCCATGCGCAAGGACGTGCTCGCCAAGTGCTACGGCGGCGACGTGTCGCGCAAGAAGAAGCTGCTGGAGAAGCAGAAGGAAGGCAAGAAGCGCATGAAGCAGGTCGGCAGCGTGGAAATCCCGCAGGATGCCTTCTTGGCCGTGCTCAAGGTCGACAAGTAAGCGGGCCGCCGGCCCGGAATTGCCGTGTGGCCGGCCTCGCAGAGGCGGCCGTCCGTACAGGAGAGTCTCTTGGACATCGATTTTTCGCTGGTGCTCACCATCGCCGTGCTGGTCTGCGGCGCGCTCTGGGCCTTCGATGCCCTGCTGCTGAAGCCGGGTCGCCGCCGCCGGCTGGAAACCGCGCAGACCGCGGCCCGCGCCCAGGGCAGCACGCTGCCGGCCGAGGCCGAGCAGCAGATCCTGCGCGAGCCCTGGCTGTTCGAGACCGCGCACGGCTTCTTTCCGGTGCTGGCGGTGGTCTGGCTGCTGCGCTCCTTCCTGGCCGAGCCGTTCACCATCCCGTCGGGCTCCATGCTGCCCTCGCTGGAAGTCGGCGACTACGTGCTGGTCAACAAGTTCAGCTACGGTGTGCGCCTGCCGGTGATCGGCACCGAGATCCTGCCGCTGGGCCGGCCGGAGCGTGGCGATGTCATGGTGTTCAAGTTCCCCGAGCAGCCGTCGATCAACTACATCAAACGCGTCATCGGCCTGCCCGGCGACCATATCGAAAGTCGTGACGAAGTGCTCTACATCAACGGTGTCGAGGCCAAGCGCGAGCTGCTGTCGCAGGAACCGGAAGTCGATCCCTGGGAGCAGGTCTGGCGCGAGAACCTGCTCGGTGCCACCCACACCACGCGCGAGGAGATCGGTCGCCAGCCGGCCGGTGCCAACTGGTCCTACACGGTGCCGGCAGGCCATTACTTCATGATGGGCGACAACCGCGACAACTCGAACGACAGCCGCTTCTGGGGCCCGGTGTCGGAGGAGCTGATCGTCGGCAAGGCGTTCTATATCTGGATGCACAAGAAGCCGGGCCTGCACCTGCCGGTATTCTCGCGCAACGGGAGCATCGAGTGACCGATCCGCTGGCCCGCTTCCAGCGCATCCTCGGCTACCAGTTCGAGGATGCGCAGTGGCTGAAGCTGGCGCTGACGCATCGCAGCGTGTCCGGGCGCCGCAACAACGAGCGTCTGGAGTTTCTCGGCGACGGCCTGCTCAACTTCGTGATTGCCGACTGCCTGTACCTGCAGTTCCCCGACCAGGACGAGGGCCGGCTGTCGCGCCTGCGCGCGACCCTGGTGCGCCAGGACAGCCTGGCCATCATCGCCCGCGAGTGGCAGCTCGGCGACTTCCTGCTCATGGGCTCGGGCGAGCTCAAGAGCGGCGGGTTCCGGCGCGAGTCCATCCTCGCCGACGGCGTCGAGGCGGTGATCGGCGCCATGCACCGCGATGGTGTCAGCCTGCCCGACATGCAGATGCACATCCGCCGCTGGTATGGCGACCGGCTGCTCGCCCTGCAGGCCGGTGACACCCTGAAGGATGCCAAGAGCCGCCTGCAGGAGTGGCTGCAGGCGCGCAAACGCCCGCTGCCGCAGTACGAGGTGCTTTCCATCACCGGCGAGGCGCATGATCAGCATTTCCACGTGCGCTGCGTGGTCGGTCCCGACGAGACCGGCAAGACCGCCGCAGCTGCCGTGATCACCGAGGGCCGCGGCCCCAGCCGGCGCATCGCCGAACAGGAGGCCGCCGCCGTCGCGCTGGCCTCGCTACAGGACACAGGAAGCCAGCATGGCCAGCAATGACGATGTGATCAGCAATTTCTTCGGGCAGGGTGGCGCCGGCGATCAGCCGGCCTGGCCGGCAGACTACCGCTGCGGCTACGTGTCCATCGTCGGGCGGCCGAATGTCGGCAAGTCGACGCTGCTCAACCACATCCTCGGACAGAAGCTCGCCATCACCTCGCGCAAGCCGCAGACCACGCGTCACCGCATGCTCGGCATCGTCACCCGCGACAATGTGCAGGCGATCTATGTCGACACCCCGGGCATCCATGGCCAGGAGCGCAAGGCGATCAACCGCTACATGAACCGCGCGGCCAGCTCGGCGCTGAAGGATGTCGACGTGGTGCTGTTCGTGGTCGACGGTCTGAAGTGGTCGCCGGACGACGAGCTGGTGCTGGAGAAGCTGCAGAAGATCAGCTTGCCGGTGCTGCTGGTGATCAACAAGGTCGACACGGTCGAGGACAAGGCGGCGCTGCTGCCGCACATCGAGCAGCTGACGCAGCGCCTGCCGTTCGCGGAGGTGGTGCCGGTGTCCGCGCTCAAGGGACACAACCTCGACCGCCTGCATGACGCGGTCGGCCAGCGCCTGCCGTTCTCGCCGCCGTTCTACGACGAGGACCAGATCACCGACCGTTCGCAGCGCTTCCTGGCAGCCGAGATGGTGCGCGAGAAAATCATGCGCCAGCTCGGCGAGGAAGTGCCCTACGAGCTGACCGTGGAGATCGAGGAGTTCAAGCAGGAGGGGCGCCTGCTGCGCATCTCGGCCTGCATCCTGGTCGAGCGCGAGGGCCAGAAGAAGATCGTGATCGGCGACAACGGCCAGCGCCTCAAGCTGATCGGCACCGAGGCCCGCATCGACATGGAGAAGCTGTTCGGCAGCAAGATCATGTTGTCGCTGTGGGTCAAGATCAAGGGCGGCTGGTCCGATGACGAGCGCGCGCTCAAGAGCCTGGGCTATGGCGATGCCTGAGGCGGCGTGCCGGGGCCTGCGGGCTCTGGTGATGCGCTCGCACGGCGGCACGGGGCGCCGGCGTGCGTGACCTGGACTGGCAGCCGGCCTATCTGCTGCATGCCCGCGCCTACCGCGAAACCAGCGTGCTGGCCGAATGGCTGCTGCCCGGTCCCGGCCGTGTCGGCAGCATCCTGCGTGGTGCGCGGCGCAAGGGTGGCAGCCTGCCGGCGCCGTTCCAGCCCTATTTCGTGCAGGTCGCCGGTGGTGGCGAGCTGAGGCAGATCCCCGGCATCGAGCCCGCCGGCCCGGCCTTGTCGCTCACCGGCGGTGCGCTGTTCTCCGGGCTTTACCTGAACGAGCTGCTGGTGCGCCTGCTGCCGCGCGAGCTGCCGCAGCCGGAGCTGTTCGTGGCCTACGCCGGCGCGCTCGGAGAGCTGGCCGAACTGGTCGGCGGTGACATGACGGACATCGAGCTGGTGCTGCGGCGTTTCGAGCGCCAGCTGCTCGACAGCATGGGCCAGACGGTCAGCAACATGCACCAGGCTGATACCCACGAGCCGCTGCGGCCGGGCTGCTTCTACCAGTACTATCCCGAACATGGCTGGCTGCCGGCGCGCGAAGGCCAGCGCGGCGCCTGCGACGGCGATGACATCCTCGCCGTGGCCGCCGACGCGCTCGACACGCCGGCCCGCCGCCGTCTGGCCAAGGCCTTGTACCGCATGGCACTGGAGCCTTTGCTGGGCGGGCGGCCGCTGAAGAGCCGCGATCTGTTCGCCGCCATGGTGCCGGCTGCCGCCGGCGCGATATTCACCGAACCACCGCCCGCCCCGACGGCGGATGAGGAGCCCGCATCGTGACCGTTTCCGCCAGCAGTCCGCTCTATCTGGGCGTCAACATCGACCACGTGGCGACGCTGCGCCAGGCGCGCGGCACGCGCTATCCGGAGCCGGTGCACGCGGCGCTGATCGCCGAGGAGCACGGGGCGGACGGCATCACCGTGCATCCGCGCGAGGATGGCAGGCACATCCAGAAGCGCGACGTGCGCCTGCTCGCCGAGGTGCTGCAGACGCGCATGAACCTGGAGATGGCGGTGACCGAGGACATGCTGGCCTTCGCCGAGGAGATCCGGCCTGCGCATGTCTGCCTGGTGCCGGAGAAGCGCGAGGAGCTGACCACCGAGGGCGGCCTGGACGTGATAGGCGGTTTCGACCGCGTCAGCGCAGCCTGCCGCCGCCTCGGCCGGCTGGGCATGGACGTGTCGCTGTTCATCGATCCAGATCCGGCGCAGATCGACGCCGCCATCCGCGCCGGCGCGCCGACCATCGAGTTGCACACCGGCGCCTATGCCGATGCCGAAACGGCCGAGGAGATCGAGGCCGAGTTCCAGCGCATCCGCCTGGCGGCCGAATACGCGCACGGCAAGCTGGTGGTCAACGCCGGCCACGGCCTGCACTATCACAATACCCAGCGCATCGCCGCGCTGCCGCAGTTCCACGAGCTCAACATCGGCCACGCCCTCATCGCGCGCGCGCTGTTCAGCGGCCTGGCGGCAGCGGTGAGCGACATGAAGCAGCTGATGCTGGCGGCCCGCAGGGGCTGAGCCGGCCACAGCGCAAGCAACGGAAAACGAAGAGATGAACGACGAAGAGTTCGATGCCTTCCTGGCCTCCTGCTGCCAGGCCCTGGCAGTCAAGCAGACCGAGCTGGACGGGCGCTACGGCCTGACCGCGCAGCGCCGCTGGTATTTCGATGACCACGAGGGCGTGCTGATCTTCTTTGGTGACGATGGCCGCGCGCAGCTGCGTTTCGCGGTGACGCCAATCGGCACCTACGCGGCCAACCAGGAAACCTGGAAGTGGGCCTGGGCCAACGGTCACATCGAGCAGCCGCTGCGCGACAAGGCGCAGGCGCTGCAAGGCCTGTTCGGGGTCACCGACTACGAATGCTTCATCGAGGCCGAGCCGTTCGCGGTCGACGAGGGCATGGCCTGGGAACTGGCCGCCGCCGCCGTGCATCAGCTGGGTGCGTTGGGCTGCTACCGGGCGCCGAACCGCGAGATCCAGCTTTTCCTCGCACTGGACCGTTTGCTCTGAGCCTGGAGGCTGACGCCTGAGGCCGGGCTGCCGGAGGGGCATGGCCGCCGGCCCGCCTGTCCGTGCCAGGCGGCCGGCGGCAGCCGATCAGGGCTGGAGCTGGATGGTACCGTTGACCGACACGCTGAGGCGACTCTCGCCACCGGCCATTTCCGGCACCGGCGCGGCTTCGTCGGCCGACGCCTTCATGGCCATCATCATGGGCGCGCGCGGGAAGTAGCCGCCGCCGGTGCTGCCGAGGTTCATCTGCACCAGCTGGTAGCCCTTGGCGCCCCAGGCCTGGCGCACTGCGTCAGCCTTGCTGCGGAAGGCGGCGATGGCCTCGCTGGTGAGCTGCCTCTCGATGTCCTGGCGGGTCTCTTCCGACACCACGAAGCCCAGACCCTGCAGCTGCAGGCTGTCCTGGAGCTGGGCCAGCAGTTCGCCGGCGGCCTTGAAGTCCTTGGATTCGACGGTCAGCTCGGCACGGCCGCGCCAGCTTTCCAGTTTCTGGGTCTTGCCGTAGATCGGCCAGTTGCGCTGGTTGCCGGAGGAGACCTTGACGGTCGGGAAGGCCTTGGCGCGCGCCAGCGCGTTGTTCATGGCCAGGGTCAGGCCGCGTGCGACGGCTGCCGGGTCGCGGTCGTTCACTTCGACGCTCAGGGTGGCGCGCAGCAGATCGTTGGGCAGCACCTGCGAGACCTCGGTCTGGAAGTCGACGCGGTTCATGGGCTGCGGCTCCGCGGCCATGGCAGGAGCGGCCAGCGCGAGAGCGAAGGCCAGGCCGGACAGGGCGAGCGGGCTGAAATGATTTTTCATGAAAAATTCTCCGTGGACCGGGGCGCATCTGCTGCGCCCCTCGGGTCGGCTTCGTAGAATACGCGCCAATTCTACGGAGGATGACATGCGCAACACCAAGTCCCAGCTCGCTCGCGTGATTTTCTTCAGCCGCTGGCTGCAGCTGCCGATGTACCTGGGCCTGATCGTGGCGCTGGGTATCTACTCCTACAAGTTCCTGGTCAAGCTCGCCGACCTGGTGATGAACGTCGGCAGCCTGCACGAGGACCACATCCTGCTCAGCGTGCTGTCGCTGATCGACGTGGTGATGATCGCCAACCTGCTGGTCATGGTCATCGTCGGCGGCTACGAGATCTTCGTCAGCCGCCTGGACATCAACAACCATCCCGACCAGCCCGAGTGGCTGCACCATGTCGATGCCGGCGTGCTCAAGGTCAAGCTCGGCATGGCGCTGATCACCATTTCGTCGATCCATCTGCTGCGCAGCTTCATCGACGCCGGCAACCTGTCCGAGCACACGCTGTACTGGGAGGTGGTGATCCACCTGGTGCTGGTGTTCTCGGCCGCCTTCATCGCCGCCACCGACTGGCTGATCCAGGTCAAGTCGCGCCAGCTCATCCAGCAGAGTCACCACGAGAAGCCGGACAGGCACTGAGGTGCCGTGCCGCCCGGTCAGGGCAGCAGCGGCGAATCCAGGCCGACGGTGACGCGCCGGCCGTCGCTGAGCAGCGGCCGCTTGATCAGCGACGGCTTGTCGACGATCAGTGCGACCAGTCCGTCCGGCGTCGCAGCCGCCGCCTGGGCGCCGGCATCGAGCTGGCGCCAGGTGGTGCCGCGGCGGTTGACCAGCTCGTCGCCGACGACGGCCAGCCAGGCACGCACCTGCTCCGGCGAAGGCGGTGCCTTCTTGAAGTCCTGGAAGTCGTAGGCCGTGCCCGCCGCGTCGAGGCGTGCGAAAGCCTTCTTCATGCTGTCGCAGGCCTTGATGCCGCAGATCGTCAGTGCCATGGCCGTCAGCCCAGCAGGCCGTTGTCGCGCAGCAGGCGCAGCACCTGCTCGGCGGCTTCGCTGTTGTCGCGGGCCAGCTGCACCGGGGCGATCGGCGAGCCGTCGGCACGGTTGGCGCCGCGAATGCGCAGACTGCGCTCGCCCACGACTTCATCGGCGACGATGACCAGCAGGCCGGCGGCCTGCAGCGCGGCGATGGCCTCGTCCTGGCCGGCATCGGCCACGGCGGGCAGGGCGCCGGCGCGGAACAGCACGCGCTCGACCAGGTCGGCGAGGGCGCGGGCGGCGCTGGCCTCGATCACCAGGCGCAGGGCCGGGTGGCCCAGGCGCAGGGCGCGGGCGTCGGCGCTCGCCGCCGGCAGCTGTTCGACATCGCTCAGCTGTTCGGCAGCTTCGCGCACCATGCCGGCACCGACGGTGACGTTGCTCAGGCGGTCGATCACGATCAGGCTGCCGGTGGCCTTGCAGACCGTGTAGCTGTCGAAGGCGGCGGCCTTGGTGAGCTGGATGCGGCAGAGCGCGATGCCGTTCAGCGGCAGTTCGCTGGCCGGGCTCTGCGCCAGCGTGTTGACGTCGATCTGGTGGACGATCTCCGTGACCTGGCCGCTGGTGAAGCTGGTGCCGAGCTTGAAGTCGTAGATCCTGCCCAGCTTCAGGGGCTGGTCGTGCATCCACACCAGGTGCGCCATGAAGGCATGGCCCATGGCCATGTCGTCATCGGCGGCGATGATCATGTCGCCACGCGAAATGTCGATCTCGTCGTTGAGCGTGAGCGTGATGGCCTGGCCGGCGTGGGCCTCGGCGAGCTCGCCCTCCCAGACCACCACCGATTTGACCGTCGAGGTCTTGCCAGAGGGCAGGGCCTTGATGGCCTGACCCGGATGCACCGTGCCGGCCGCCAGCGTGCCGCAGAAGCCGCGGAAATCGAGGTTGGGGCGGTTGACGTACTGCACCGGCAGGCGCAGCGCCGCCAGCGGCTCGCTGCGCTGGATCGGCAGCGTGTCGAGCAGCGCCAGCAGCGGCTGGCCCTGGTACCAGGGCATGCGTTCGCTCTTGTGCACCACGTTCTCGCCCTTCAGTGCCGACATGGGCACGTAGTGGACGTCGGGCACGTCGAGCTGGGCCACGAAAGCCTCGTACTCGGCCTTGATCTCGTTGTAGCGTGCTTCGCTGAAGCCGACCAGGTCCATCTTGTTGATGGCGATGACGAAGTGGCGGATGCCCAGCAGCGAGCAGATGTAGCTGTGGCGGCGGGTCTGAACCTGCATGCCGTAGCGGGCGTCGATCAGTAGCACGGCGACATGGGCGGTGGATGCGCCGGTGGCCATGTTGCGGGTGTACTGCTCGTGGCCGGGGGTGTCGGCGATGATGTACTTGCGATGGTCGGTGGCGAAGAAGCGGTAGGCCACGTCGATGGTGATGCCCTGCTCGCGTTCCGACTGCAGACCGTCGACCAGCAGCGCCAGGTCGACTTCTTCGCCGGTGGTGCCGTGCTTGACGCTGTCGCGGGTGATGGCGGCGAGCTGGTCCTCGAAGATCATCTTGGAGTCATGCAGCAGGCGGCCGATCAGCGTGGATTTGCCATCGTCGACGCTGCCGCAGGTGATGAACCGGAGCATGTCCTTGTGTTCATGCTGGTGCAGATAGTCTTCGATGTTGTCGATATTTTCGATGATCATGTCGTGATTGTCCTGTATCCGGCGCGGGGAAGGCGGCTCAGAAGTAGCCTTCGCGCTTCTTCTTCTCCATCGAACCCGATTCGTCGTGGTCGATGGCGCGGCCGGAGCGTTCGGAGGTGCGGGTGACCAGCATCTCCTGGATGATTTCGGGCAGGGTGGCGGCGCCGGACTCGACGGCGCCGGTGAGCGGGTAGCAGCCCAGCGTGCGGAAGCGCACCGACTTCATCATCGGCACTTCGCCCGGCTTCAGCGGCAGGCGCTCGTCATCGACCATGATCAGCATGCCGTCGCGCTCCACCACCGGACGCACGTCCGAGAAGTACAGCGGCACGATCTCGATGTTCTCGAGGTAGATGTACTGCCAGATGTCCAGCTCGGTCCAGTTCGACAGCGGGAACACGCGGATCGACTCGCCCTTGTTGATGCGGCCGTTGTACAGGTTCCACAGCTCCGGACGCTGGTTCTTCGGGTCCCAGCGGTGGAACTTGTCGCGGAACGAGTACACGCGCTCCTTGGCGCGCGACTTCTCCTCGTCGCGGCGGGCGCCGCCGAAAGCGGCGTCGAAGCCGTACTTGTCCAGCGCCTGCTTGAGGGCCTGGGTCTTCATGATGTCGGTGTACTTGGAGCTGCCGTGGTCGAACGGGTTGATGTTCGCCGCCAGGCCTTCCGGGTTGGTGTGCGACAGCAGCTCCATGCCGGCTTCCTTGGCCATGCGGTCGCGGAAGCTGATCATTTCCCGGAATTTCCACGTCGTGTTGACGTGCATGAGCGGGAACGGCGGCTTGCCCGGCGCGAAGGCCTTGCGCGCCAGGTGCAGCATCACCGAGGAGTCCTTGCCGATCGAGTAGAGCATGACCGGGTTGTCGAACTCGGCGGCGACCTCGCGGATGATGTGGATGGACTCCGCCTCGAGCTGCTTGAGGTGGGTCATGCGGTGTTCGGGGAGCGACATGCGCGCGTGTCCTCTGTGAAAGTCTGGTGACCGGCTCAGTCGGCGAGACGGAGCAGGTCGTTGATGCTGGTCTTGCTGCGGGTCTGGGCGTCGACCTTCTTGACGATGACCGCGCAGGTCAGGCTGTAGCGGCCGTTGTCGCGCGGCAGCGAGCCCGGCACCACCACCGAGCCGGCGGGCACGCGGCCGTAGCTGATTTCGCCGGTCTCGCGGTCGTAGATCGGCGTGGACTGGCCGATGAACACGCCCATGGACAGCACCGAGCCTTCGCCGATGATCACGCCCTCGACCACTTCGGAGCGCGCGCCGATGAAGCAGTTGTCCTCGATGATGGTCGGGTTGGCCTGCAGCGGTTCCAGCACGCCGCCGATGCCGACGCCGCCGGACAGATGCACGTTCTTGCCGATCTGCGCGCAGGAGCCGACGGTGGCCCAGGTGTCGACCATGGTGCCTTCGTCGACATAGGCGCCGATGTTGACGTAGGACGGCATGAGCACGGTGTTGCGGGCGATGAAGCTGCCGCGGCGGGCGACCGCCGGCGGCACCACGCGGATGCCGCTGGCGGCGAACTGCTCGGCGGACCAGCCGGCGAACTTGGTTGGCACCTTGTCGTAGAACTGCACGCCGCCGCCGCCGGGGATCGGCTCGTTGTCGTTGAGACGGAAGGACAGCAGCACGGCCTTCTTCAGCCACTGGTTGACCTGCCATTCGCCGTTGACCTTCTCGGCCACGCGGGCGGCGCCGGAGTCCAGCAGGGCCAGGGCCTCGGCGACGGCGTCGCGGACATCCTGCGGGGCCGACTTCGGCGAGAATTCGGCGCGGCGCTCAAAGGCGTCTTCGAGGAACTGGGCAAGGCTCATGGCATTCTCCTGATGCAAATCATGCAAAAACGGTGATTCTCTGGTCACTGCGCGAGCAGTGACCGTATGCGTTCCGCCGCCTCGACGCACTCGTCGAGACCGGCCACGAGGGCCATGCGCACATGGCCCTCGCCGGGATTGAGGCCATCGGCCCCGGTCCGTGCGAGGTAGCGGCCAGGCAGCACGGTGACGGCCTGGCGGGCGTGCAGCTCGCGCGCGAAGTCCTCGTCCGAGCCCGGTGTCCGGGCCCAGAAGTAGAAACCGGCGTCCGGTGTCTCCAGTGGCAGCACCGGTGCCAGGATCCTGGCCACGCGAGCGAACTTCTCGCGATAAAGGGCGCGATTGTCCCTCACATGGGCCTCGTCTTGCCAGACCTCCGTGGAGGCGAGCTGGTGCTGCACCGGCATGGCCGAGCCGTGGTAGGTGCGGTAGCGCAGGTAGGGGCGGATCAGCGCGGCATCGCCGGCGACAAAGCCGGAGCGCAGGCCGGGCAGGTTGGAGCGCTTGGACAGCGAGTGGAACACCACGCAGTTGCGGTAGTCGTCGCGGCCCAGCGCGGCGCAGGCCTGCAGCAGGCCGACCGGCGGCTGTGCTTCGTCGAAGTAGATCTCCGAGTAGCACTCGTCGGAGGCGATGACGAAGCCGAAGCGGTCGCTGAGCGCGATCAGCTGCTTCAGCGTGTCGAGACCGAGCACGGCGCCGGTCGGGTTGCCCGGCGTGCAGATGAACAGCAGCTGCGTGCGCGCCCAGACGGCATCCGGCACGGCGTCGAAGTCCGGCTGCAGGCCGGTGGCGGCGGTGCAGGGCAGGAAGTGCGGCTCGGCGCCGGCGAGCAGGGCCGCGCCTTCGTAGATCTGGTAGAACGGGTTGGGCATGAGCACCAGCGGCTTGCCGGCCGCCGTCACCGCCGACCGGTCGACCACCGCCTGGGTGAACGAGAACAGCGCTTCGCGGGTGCCGTTGACCGGCAGCACCTGGCTGGCCGGATCGACAGCGCGCAGGCCGAAGCGCCGCGTCAGCCAGCCCGCGATGGCCTCGCGCAGCACCGGCAGGCCGAGCGTGGTCGGGTAGGTCGACAGGCCGCCGATGTGCCGCGCGATGGCCTCGGCCACGAACGCCGGCGAGGCGTGCTTGGGCTCGCCGATCGAGAGCGCGATCGGCTTCAGTCCGGCCGGTGCGTCATGGCCCTTGAACAGCGCGGCCAGCTTCTCGAACGGATAGGGGTGCAGCAGGGAAAGCTCGGGATTCATGCCCATTTGATGGTGAATTTCTCGTCGAGTTGCGTGCGCAGGTCCTCGCACAGGGCCTCGCACTTGATGGGGTCGGAGAACGGCTGTTGCTGGCTGTTGGTGAGGAAGAAGATGTCTTCCGCACGCTCGCCCAGCGTGGCGATGCGTGCGTTCTGCACGTTCACGCCATGCGCCATGAAGATGCGCCCGATGCGCGCCAGCAGGCCGGGGCGGTCGAGCGTGGTGATCTCCAGGATGGTGCGCTGGCTGGTCAGGTCGTTGCTCAGGCGGACATCGGTGCGCACGTCGAAGTGCTTGAGCTGGCGCGGCAGGCGGCGCTGCACGATGTCCGGGAAGCGATCAGGGTTGGCCAGCGCCTGGCTCAGCTCCTCGCCGAGGTAGGCGATGCGCTGGCGGTCGACGATGCGCTCGCCGTTCTCGTCCAGCACGATGTAGCTGTCCAGCGAATAGCCGTCGTTGGAGGTGATGATGCGCGCGTCCATGACGGTCAGCTGCAGCTGGTCCAGCGCCGCCACGGTGGCGGCGAACAGGTTGGGCATGTCGTGCGTGTACACGAACAGCTGGGTCGCGCCCTCGTACTGCTCGCTGTGGTTCTCGCGCACCAGCACCAGCGGGCCGGATCCGGCCGGGTGGCGCAGGATGGCCGCCGTGTGCCAGGCGATGTCCTTGGCCGACTCGCGCAGGAAGTAGTCGTCGCCGAGGCGGTCCCAGATGCGCTCGGCATCGGCCTGGTGCACGCCGCGCGACTCCAGCAGCTCCAGCGACGAGGCGCGGGTCTCGGCGATCCACTCCTGCTTGGCGATCGGGTTGACCAGGCCGCGGCGCAGCGCGCGCTTGGTCTGCGTGTAGAGCTGGCGCAGCAGCGAGGCGCGCCAGGAGTTCCACAGGTTGGGATTGGTGGCGCAGATGTCGGCCACGGTCAGCGCATACAGGTAGTCGAGATGAACCACGTCGCCGACCTTCTGCGCGAATTCGTTGATCACGTCGGGGTCGGAGACGTCCTTCTTCTGCGCCGTCACCGACATGATCAGGTGGTTCAGCGTCAGCCACGCCACCAGGCTGGCGTCCCAGCGCCCGAGGCCGTGGGCCAGGCAGAATTCGCGGGCATCGACCGCGCCCAGCTCGGAGTGGTCGCCGCCGCGGCCCTTGGCGATGTCATGGAACAGGCCGGCGAGGTAGAGCAGTTCGATCTTGGGCAGCTTGCGCGCGACCTCCGCGACCACCGGGAAGCGTTCCTCCACGCCTTCGTAGCGGAAGCGGCGCATGTTCTTCAGCACCAGCAGGGTGTGCGCGTCCACGGTGTAGATGTGGAACAGGTCGTACTGCATCTTGCCGATGATGGCGCCGAAAGCCGGGATGTAGCGGCCGAGCACGCCGTAGCGCTTCATGCGGCGCAGCGAGGCGAACAGCGCGGTGCGGCAGCGCAGCAGTTCCATGAACAGCGACTTGTTGCGGATGTCGCCGCGGAAACGGTCGTCGATCAGGTGCGCGTGCTGCATGATCAGGCGGATGGTGCTGGCGCGCACGTTGTAGACGTCCGGCAGGTCGCCGAGCAGCACGAAGATCTCCAGCAGCGCCGACGGCGTGCGCTTGAAGACATCGTCGCGGGTCACGTCCATGGCGCCGTTGCGGAGCTGGAAGCGGCTGTTCAGCGGCACGATCTGCACCGGCTCGTCGGCGCGCAGGATGGCCTCGTCGAAGTACTGCAGCAGCATCTCGTTGAGCATGGAGATGCGCATGGCGGCGCGGTAGTAATCCTGCATGAGCTGCTCGACGCCGCGGTTGCCGGCACTGTCGCTGTAGCCGAAGAGCTCGGCGATGCGACGCTGGTAGTCGAACAGGATGCGTGTCTCGTTGCGGCCGCTGACCTGGTTGAGCGCGAAGCGGATGCGCCAGAGCACGCACTGGCAGGCGTCCAGCTCCTCGAACTCGGCTTCGGTGAGGAAGCCGTGCGCGATCAGGCCGCGCAGGGTGTCGGCGCCGAAGTGGCGCTTGGCCACCCAGCCGATGGTCTGGATGTCGCGCAGGCCGCCGGGCGCGTTCTTGAGGTCGGGCTCGAGGTTGTATTCGGTGTTGTTGTGCTTGGCGTGGCGGGCGACCTGCTCGTCGCGCTTGGCGATGAAGAAGGCCTTGCCCGGCCACAGGTGCTCTGGGCCGGTGATGCGCTGCATCTCGCGCCGCAGCGCGTCGCTGCCGACCAGGGTGCGCGACTCCATCAGGTTGGTCGCGATGGTGATGTCCTCGCGCGCCAGGCGCACGCAGTCATCGAGCGAGCGCACGCTGGAGCCCACATCCAGGCCCAGGTCCCAGAGGTGGGTGATGAAGGCGCTGACACCGGCCTGCAGGATCTCGTCGAGCTGGGGCTGGCGGTGCAGCACCAGCACGTCGACATCGGACTGCGGGTGCAGCTCGGCGCGGCCGTAGCCGCCGACGGCGATCAGCGCCAGCTCCTCGGCCTCGCCCAGGCCCAGTGTCGCCCAGGCCTGGCGCAGCACGTCATCGACGGCATCGGCCCACTCGCGCACCAGCAGGCGCACGTCGCGCCCCTGCCCGAAGCGCTCCATGAGCTGGGCCTGGACGGCCTTCAGCGTGGCCTTGTCGGCGCTGGCGGAGAGGCTGGCGGCGGGAGCGCTGGTGTCGTCCATGTCATGCCGCCCGGTCGGAGGCGAGGAAGGACAGGTCCTCCTCGGGGCGTGCGGTCAGCACCTCGATGCCGGTCTCGGTGACCAGGATGGTGTGCTCCCACTGCGCCGACAGCTTGTGGTCCTTGGTGACCACGGTCCAGCCGTCCGGCAGCAGCTTGGTGTGATGGGTGCCGGCATTGATCATGGGCTCGATGGTGAAGGTCATGCCGGCCTCCAGCTTCATGCCGGTGCCGGGCTTGCCGTAGTGCAGCACCTGCGGCTCCTCGTGGAAGATCTTGCCGATGCCGTGACCGCAGTACTCGCGCACCACCGAGAAGCGCTGGCCCTGGGCGTGCTGCTGGATGACATGGCCGATGTCGCCGAGCGTGCAGCCCGGCTTCACCAGCGCCAGCGCCTTGTACAGGCACTCCTGGGTGACCTTGACCAGGCGCTGGGCGAGGATGGAGGGCTGGCCGACGAAGAACATCTTGCTGGTGTCGCCGTGGTAGCCGTCCTTGATGATGGTGACGTCGATGTTGATGATGTCGCCGTCCTTGAGCAGCTTCTTGTCGCTCGGAATGCCGTGGCAGATCACGTGGTTGATCGAGGTGCAGATGCTTTTCGGGAAGCCGCGGTAGTTCAGCGGCGCCGGCACCGCACCCTGCACGTTGACGATGTAATCGTGGCAGATGCTGTTCAGCTCCTCGGTGCTGACGCCGGGACGCACATGCTCCCCGATCATGGTCAGGACCTCGCCGGCGAGGCGGCCGGCGGTGCGCATCTTCTCGATTTCGTCAGGCGTCTTGATCAGTGTGCTCATGCGTGTTCCGGTTCGGCGCTGCCGGTGAGGGCAGGGCGGTTGAGGGAGGCGAGGCGTGTATGGTATAAAGCGCGCCGCTTTTCGGCAAACCCGTACTTCTCTCATGGATGCGGGCCGGCCCCGCTGTCCGGGACCGGGTGGCCGGGGGCGATTAACCCTGAATCCGCACATCGGCCGTCACAGCCACCGGGTGCCCGTTGAGAAAGACGGGTTGGTGTCTGGGGCCGATGGAGGCCAAACCCAAACGGAGAGATCCCATGGCACAAGTCACCATGCGCGAACTGCTGCAGGCAGGCGCACACTTCGGTCACCAGACCCGCTTCTGGAACCCCAAGATGGCACCGTACATCTTCGGCGCCCGCAACAAGATCCACATCATCAACCTGGAACACACCGTTCCGGCGCTGAACGATGCCCTGAATTTCGTCAACCGCCTGTCCAGCCAGAAGAACAAGGTCCTGTTCGTCGGCACCAAGCGCGCTGCCGCCCCGATCATCGCCGAGCAGGCCGCCCGTGCCGGCCAGCCGTACGTCAACCACCGCTGGCTCGGCGGCATGCTGACCAACTGGAAGACCATCCGCCAGTCGATCAAGCGCCTCAAGGACCTGGAAGCCCAGGTCGCCGACGGCACCATCGCCAAGCTGACCAAGCGCGAAGGTCTGGAGCGCACCCGCGAACTCGAGAAGCTCGAGAAGTCGCTGGGCGGCATCAAGGACATGGGCGGTCTGCCCGATGCCCTGTTCGTGATCGACGTCGATCATGAAGCCACCGCCATCGCCGAAGCCCGCAAGCTGGGCATTCCGGTCATCGGCGTGGTCGATACCAACTCCAACCCGACCGGCGTGGACTACGTCATTCCGGGCAACGACGACGCCATCCGCGCCATCCAGCTGTACGTGGGCGCCGTGGCCGATGCCGTGATCGAAGGCCGTGAATTCGCCGCCACCCAGGGTGGTCGTGACGCCGACGGCTTCGTCGAAGTCGCCGCTGAAACCGCCGAGTAACACCTTTCGGTCAGGGTGTCACAGCCCGCACGGTGTCCGGCCATGACGGACGGGCACCGGAATCAAGGGGCTGCGGCCCCTTTTTTCCGAATCCACCAGCATTAGAGAGGAAAGCAAACATGGCAGAAATCACCGCCAGCCTCGTGAAGGAACTGCGTGAGCGCACCGGCCTGGGCATGATGGAGTGCAAGAAGGCCCTCCAGGAAGCCAACGGCGACATCGAACTGGCCATCGACAACCTGCGCAAGTCGGGTCAGGCCAAGGCTGCCAAGAAGGCCGGCAACATCGCTGCCGAAGGCGCCATCATCATCGCCGTCGACGGCGGCACCGCCATCGCGCTGGAAGTCAACTGCCAGACCGACTTCGTGGCCCGTGACGCCAACTTCTCCGCGTTCGCCAACAAGGTCGCCGGCCTCGCCCTGGCCGCCCGCGAAACCGCTGTCGATGCCATCTCCGGCCTGGACTACGACGGCCAGACCGTCGAGGAAGCCCGCGTCGCCCTGGTGCAGAAGATCGGCGAGAACATCCAGATCCGCCGCGCCGTGCTGGTCGAGGGCGCTGCCCTGGCCACCTACGTGCACGGTCTCAAGATCGGTGTCGTGGTCGCCCTCGAGGGTGGCAACGACGAGATCGGCAAGCAGGTCGCCATGCACGTCGCCGCCGCCAACCCGCTGGTGGTGACGCCGGAAGAGCTGCCGGCCGACGTGCTGGCGAAGGAAAAGGAAATCGCCGAAGCCAAGGCCGCCGAATCCGGCAAGCCGGCCAACATCGTCGAGAAGATGGTGGAAGGCGCCCTGAAGAAGTTCAAGGGCGAAGTCTCGCTGGTCGAGCAGGCCTTCGTGATCAACCCGGACCAGAAGGTCGGCGAAGTGCTCAAGGGCGCCGGTGCCAAGGTCACCCGCTTCGTGCGTCTGGAGGTGGGCGAAGGCATCGAGAAGAAGGAAGTCGACTTCGCCGCCGAAGTGGCTGCCACCCAGGCCGCCGCAGCCGCCGCGAAGTAAGTTCCGGCTGGCCGTCCGGCCGCCCGCAGAAAGGCTCCGAAAGGGGCCTTTTTGCTGTAAACTCGCCGCCACGTTTTGCCCCGCCCCCTGGATTTGAAGAGGCCTCAAGCCCATGACCGATCATCGTCTCGCCCACAAGCGCATTCTGCTCAAGCTGTCCGGGGAGGCGCTGGCCGGTGATGCCGACGTCGGCATCGATCCCAAGGTGCTCAAGCGCATGGCGCTGGAGATCGGCCAGCTGGTCGGCATCGGCGTGCAGGTCGGCATCGTGGTCGGCGGCGGCAACCTGTTCCGTGGCGCCGCGCTGCAGCAGGCCGGCCTCGATCGCGTCGCCGGCGACCACATGGGCATGCTCGCCACGGTCATGAACGGCATCGCCATGCGCGACGCGCTGGAGCGCAACAACATCAAGACCCGCCTGATGTCGGCGATCCCCATGAGCGGCGTGGTCGATCACTACGACCGCCGCGCCGCCGTGCGCTACCTGCAGGGTGGCGATGTCTGCATCTTCGTCGCCGGCACCGGCAACCCGTTCTTCACCACCGACACCGCGGCCTGCCTGCGCGGCATCGAGATCACGGCCGACATCGTCATCAAGGCCACCAAGGTCGACGGCATCTACAATGCCGACCCGGTCAAGGATCCCTCGGCGGTCAAGTACGACACGCTGACCTTCGACCAGGTCCTGGACGACAAGCTGGGCGTCATGGACCTGACCGCGATCTGCCTCTGCCGCGACCACAACATGCCGCTGCGCGTCTTCAACATGAACAAGGCCGGTGCCCTGCTCAACCTCGTCGTGGGTGAGCCCGAAGGCACCCTGGTCACCCGCTGATTCCTGGTTTTGGAGGCTGGATTCCCATGCTGAACGATCTCAAGAAGGACTGCGAAGTCCGCATGACCAAGACCATCGATGCGCTCGAGCAGGCCTTCAGCCGCGTGCGCACCGGTCGTGCCCATCCCTCCATGCTCAAGGATGTCATGGTGCCGTACTACGGCACCGACACGCCGCTGATGCAGGTCGCCAACGTCAATGTCGATGACTCGCGCACCCTGATCGTGCAGCCCTACGAGCGCAGCATGGTCGGTGCCATCGACAAGGCCATCCGCAACTCCGACCTGGGCCTGAACCCGGTCACCGCCGATGTCATCCGCGTGCCGCTGCCGGCGCTCACCGAGCAGACCCGCCGCGACATGCAGAAGCTGGCGCGCAACGAGACCGAAGGTGCCCGCGTGGCCCTGCGCAACATCCGCCGCGATGTGCTGGGCGACATCAAGGAGCTGCTCAAGGAGAAGGAGATCTCCGAGGATGACGAACGTCGCGCCAGCGATGATGTCCAGAAGATCACCGACCGCTTCGTGGCCGAGGCCGACAAGATGCTCGCCGCCAAGGAAGCGGAGCTGATGCAGGTCTGACTTCATGCCTGATCAGGAGCCCGGCCGGGACGTGCCGGTCAGCGCAGCGCCGGATGTCGCCGCCGATGCCGGCGCGCTGCCGCGCCATGTCGCCGTCATCATGGACGGCAACAACCGCTGGGCCAAGCAGCGCGGCCTGCCGGGCAACGAGGGGCATCGCGCCGGCGAGCAGGCCCTGCGCGACATCGTCGAGGTGGCCGCGCGCGCGAAGCTCGAGGTGCTGACCGTGTTCGCCTTCTCCAGCGAGAACTGGCGCCGGCCGCCGAACGAGGTGGCCGCGCTCATGCAGCTGTTCCTGATGGCGCTGCAGGTGCGCGTGCGCGAACTCGACAGGGCGCGCATCCGCCTGCGTTTCATCGGCGACCGCACGGCATTCTCTCCCGAGCTTCAGGCCGGCATGCTGGAGGCCGAGGCGCAGACCGCCGCGCACACGCGCATGACGCTGGTGATCGCGGTCAATTACGGCGGTCAGTGGGATGTGGCGCAGGCCGCCCGCCGCCTGGCCGAGCAGGTCGCCGCCGGCAAGCTGGCGCCTGCCGACATCGATGCCGCGCGTCTCGGCGACCAGGTGGAAATGGCGGATCTGCCGCCTGTCGACTTGCTCATCCGCACCGGTGGCGAGCTGCGCATCAGCAATTTCGTGCTCTGGCAGTCCGCTTACGCCGAATATCACTTCAGCGATGTCTTGTGGCCGGATTTCGGCCATGATCAGCTGCACGCCGCGCTCGACGACTTCGCGCTGCGGCAGCGCCGCTTTGGCCGAACATCAGAACAAATAGAGGCCTTTCATGCTTAAGGAACGTGTGCTGACGGCGCTGATCCTGCTGCCGTTGGTGCTGTGGTGCGTCTTCGGTGGCGTGGCTGCCGCCTTTCCGCTGCTTGCCGCCGCCGTGGTGCTGGTCGCCGCCTGGGAATGGACGGCGCTGATGCGCTGGCCGGGCCTGCCGGCGCGCGCCCTCTATGTGGCGCTGGTCGCCGCGCTGCTGTGGCTGCTGCAGGGCAGGGGGCTGGATGCCGGCCTGGGGCCGCTGGTGATCGCCGCCAGCATGTTCTGGCTGCTGGCGCTGCTCTGGGTGCGCCGCTACCCCGAAGGCGCGGCGGACTGGGACCGCTCCGCACTGCTTGCGGTCACCGGCCTGCTGCTGCTGGTGCCGACCTGGGCGGGGCTGGTGCAGCTGCACCAGCAGTCGCCGTGGTGGCTGATCTATGTCCTGCTGCTGGTCTGGGGCGCCGACACCGGCGCCTACTTCGCCGGCCGCGCCTTCGGGCGCAGCAAGCTGGCGCCGGCGGTGAGCCCGGCCAAGACCCGCGAGGGCCTGTACGGCGGCCTGCTGCTGACCTTGCTGATCATGGTCGCGGTGGCGTTGTCGCAGTCCTTCTCCGGGCTGCATGCCGTGCTCTTCGGCGTGGTTTCGCTGGTCACCGTGCTGGCCTCGGTGCTGGGCGACCTGTTCGAGTCCATGGTCAAGCGTCGCGCCGGCATCAAGGATTCCGGCAACATCTTTCCCGGCCATGGTGGCGCGCTCGACCGCATCGACTCCATCACCGCGGCCGCACCGGTCTTCCTGGCCGGCTGGTGGCTGACCGGCGGCTTCTGATCGTCATGACGCCACAGCAGATCACCGTTCTCGGGGCGACCGGCTCCATCGGCCGCAGCACGCTCGATGTCATCGCGCGCCACCCGGACCGCTATCGCGTGCACGCGCTGAGCGCGCACCGGCGCGTCGAGGAGCTGGCGGCGCTGTGCGTCAGCTTCCGGCCCCGCGTCGCGGTGATCGATCGCGCGGCCGATGCCGAGCGCCTGCACGCGTTGCTGCGCGCCGCCGGCTGCGAGACCGAGGTGCGCTGCGGCCCGGAGGCGCTGGTGGAGATCGCGTCGGCGACCGCTGCCGACACGGTCATGGCTGCCATTGTCGGCGCCGCCGGCCTGCTGCCGACGCTGGCGGCGGTGCGCGCGGGCAAGCGCGTGCTGCTGGCGAACAAGGAGGCGCTGGTGATGTCCGGCGGCCTGTTCATGCAGGCGGTGCGCGAGCACGGCGCCACGCTGCTGCCCATCGACTCCGAGCACAATGCCATCTTCCAGTGCCTGCCGCCGGCCTGTCCGGGCGGGCTGGCCGCCGCCGGCATCGAGAGGCTGGTGCTGACCGCCTCCGGCGGCCCGTTCCGCGAATGGCCGGCCGAGCGCCTGGCCACGGTGACGCCGGCCCAGGCGGTGAAGCACCCGAACTGGTCCATGGGCCGCAAGATCTCGGTCGATTCGGCCACGCTGATGAACAAGGGTCTGGAGTTCATCGAGGCCTGCTGGCTGTTCGACGCCACGCCGGCGCAGGTCGAGGTGGTGGTGCATCCGCAGAGCGTGATCCATTCCATGGTGCGCTACAGCGACGGTTCGGTGCTGGCGCAGCTGGGCAATCCCGACATGCGCACGCCCATCGCGCATGCCCTGGCGTGGCCGGCGCGCATCGCCGCCGGCGTCGACCCGCTGGACTTCGCGACCATGGGCGCGCTGTGCTTCGAAGCGCCTGACCTGGCGCGCTTTCCCTGCCTGCGTCTGGCGCAGGAGGCCATGCAGGCCGGCGGCACCATGCCGGCGGTGCTGAACGCCGCCAACGAGGTCGCGGTGGAGGCCTTTCTCGACGAACGCCTGGCCTTCACCGACATTCCGCACGTGATCGCGTCGGTGATGCGGGAAATGCCCGTGTCAGCGGCAACCGAATTGGCTACTATTCTCGCCACAGATCACGAAGCCCGCGGCCGCGCCCGGGCGCATTGCTGACGACCAGCTCATGACCATATCGCGACAGGGAGGAGAATAATGCAGTTTCTACAGATCGTTCTCGCCGGCATCCTGGTCCTCGGGCCGCTCATCGCCATCCACGAGTACGGACACTTCTGGATGGCGCGCCGCTTCGGCGTGCAGGTCCTGACCTTCTCCATCGGCTTCGGTCCGGCGCTCTGGCGCCGCACCGGCCGCGACGGCACCGAATACCGCCTGTCCGCGATTCCGCTCGGCGGCTACGTGCGCATGCTCGACGAGCGTGAAGGGCCGGTGCCCGACGCGCTCAAGCCCTACGCCTTCAACCGGCAGACGGTCGGTGCCCGCATGGCCATCGTCGCCGCCGGTCCGCTG
>NZ_PTQZ01000010.1 GCF_002943415.1 Amnimonas aquatica
AGCGTATAGCGGCGGCTGAGCAGGTGCAGCGTGTCGGCCACGCCGTCGAACAGGCGCACGCGGTTGCGCTCGTCGTAGAAGGCGGCGAAGGCCGCCTCGGCGCCGGATGCTGCCAGCGCGGCGGAATAGCCGCTCCGGCTCAGCAGGCGCTGCACGACGGCCAGGCGCAGGGCGGTGAAATCATGCGCGATCTCCGGATGTTCGCCGGCGACCTCCCGCCGTGCCGCGCGCAGGCCGTCGATGCCGAGCCGGCGCCAGTCCGGGCGCTGCGCATCCAGCCAGGCCAGCATGGCCTGCTCGGCGCGCGCAATGACATCCCCGGTGTCCCAGAGCGTGTCATCCAGGTCGAAGGTGATCAGGCGGATGCCCGGCATCAGCGCTCTCCTGGAGTGTCGTCCCGCTTCGTCCTGCCGGTCTGGCGCGCGCGCGGGTGGGCCTGGTCGTAGACCGAGGCCAGGTGCTGGAAGTCGAGGTGGGTGTAGATCTGGGTCGCGCGGATGTCGCTGTGCCCGAGCAGCTCCTGCACCGCGCGCAGGTCGTGGCTGGACTCCAGCAGGTGCGAAGCGAAGGAGTGGCGCAGCAGGTGGGGGTAGAGCCGCTGGTCGAGGCCGGCGCGCTGCGCCTGGTGCACCAGCCGCTCCTGGATGCTGCGTTCGCTCAGGCGCCGGCCCTGGCGACTCAGGAACAGCCAGCTTTCGCTGTGCGCGCGCGCCAGCTGCGGGCGCAGCACCAGCCAGTCGGCGATCGCTGCCCGCGCCATGCGGCCCACAGGCAGCACGCGGGTCTTGCGGCCCTTGCCGAGCACGGTGATCAGCCCGGCACCCTGGTCGAGGTCGCCGAGCCGTGCGTGCGACAGCTCGGCCAGGCGCAACCCGGAGGAATAGAACAGCTCCATGATGGCCTTGTCGCGGGTCCACAACAGCGCTTCGGCGGGATCCTCCGGAGCCGGCGCGTCCAGCAGCTGCTGCATGAGGTCGACATCCAGCACCTGCGGCAGGTCCTGGCGCACGCGCTTGAGCTGGTAGCCGCGTGCCGGATGCTCGCCGGCCTCGTCGCTGCGCGCCAGCCAGTCATAGAAGCGGCGCACTGACGAGAGCAGGCGCTGCATGCTGCGGATCGACAGGCCCTGCTCGCGGCACTCGCCGACCCAAGCTTCCAGCAGCGGTCGCCGGAAATCCCGCCACGCTCCGGTATGCTGGCTGTCGAGGAAGTCGGCCAGGCGTCGCAGGTCGCTGCCGTAGGCTTTCAGGGTGTGTGGCGAAGCCAGGCGCTGACTGGCCAGATAGGCGAGGAAGTCGTCGATGCGCGCGCGCGCGACCATGGCTCAGCCGTCCCGGGCGGCTTCGTCGTCGCCGCGCGTGGCGGTGCCGCCGGCACGGCGCTCGAGCCCCGACAGCAGACGGGCGATGATGTCGCCCAGATGGCTGATGAACAGGGTGTCCATGCTGCTGCGGAAGTGGCTGGGCTCGGTGCTGCCCAGCGACACCACGCCGATGGCGCGCTCGCCTTCGAGTAGCGGAATCACCGCAGCCGAGCTGAGCTGCAGGCCATCCTCGCCGAACAGGAAGCGCAGTTCGTCGCGCCGCCATTTGCCGGCGAGCGCACGGTGGTTGCGCAGCAGGCCGGGCAGGCGCTGCTCGAACTCGGCCTGTGCCAGGCTGCGCCATGGCGCTTCGACGACGTTGCCGAAGCTGAGCAGCGACAGCTGCTGGCAGCGGAACGGCTCGCGCAGTTCGTTGAACAGGCGGGTGCCGAGCTGTGCCGGGCTGGTGGAATCGAGGATGCAGAGAATGACCGCGCGCAGCTGGCCGAACAGGCGGTCGTTGTCGCTGGCGATGGCCATCAGCTCGTTAAGGCGCTCCTCCAGCTCGTCGTTGCGCTTGCGCAGCTGGCTGACCTGGCGCTCGATCAGCGACACCGTGCCGCTGTTGTGGCGGATGTGCAGGTGCGACAGCAGCTCCGGGTGCTGCTCGAAGAAGTCCGGGTGCTGGCGCAGCCAGGCCGCCACGCGCTCGGCGTTCAGCGCCGGCAGCGGCTCGCTCACGAGAAATCGCCCAGGCGCAGCACGCCGTCGTAGACGCGCGCGGTGGGGCCGGTCATGCGCACGCTGGCATCGTCGGCCGGCCAGCTGATGTCCAGGTCGCCGCCCGGCAGGTGCACGGTGACGCGCCGGTCCAGCAGTCCCCAGCGGATGCCGGCGACTACGGCGGCGCAGGCACCGGTGCCGCAGGCCAGGGTCTCGCCGGTGCCGCGCTCGAACACGCGCAGACGGATTTCGCGGCGGTTCACCACCTCCATGAAGCCGGCGTTGACGCGGGCCGGGAAGCGCGGGTGCGACTCGATCAGCGGGCCCAGCTCGGCCACCGGCGCCGTCGCCACGCTGTCGACGCGCAGCACGGCATGCGGGTTGCCCATGCTCACCGCCGCGACCTGCAGGGTGCGGCCGGCGACCTCCAGCGCATATTCCACGGCGGTCTCGGCGGCATCGAAGGGCACTTCGGCTGGTGTCAGGCGGGGCTTGCCCATGTCGACGGTGACCCAGCCCTTGCCATCGATCTGCAGTTCGATGATGCCGCTGGCGGTCTCGACGCGCAGGCGTTCCTTGCGGGTCAGGCGGCGGTCACGGACGAAGCGGGCGAAGCAGCGCGCGCCATTGCCGCACTGCGAGACCTCGGAACCATCGGCATTGAAGATGCGGTAGCGGAAATCGACTTCGGGCTGCTGCGGTGCTTCGACCACCAGCAGCTGGTCGAAGCCGATGCCGAAGTTGCGATCGGCCAGCCGCCGGATCACGGCAGCGTCCAGGCGCGCCCGCTGAGTGATCAGGTCGAGCACCAGAAAATCGTTGCCGAGGCCGTGCATCTTGGTGAATTCCAGACGCATGTACGGACTCCTGAAAGCGTCAAGGGGCCGTGATGTCGAGGCGACGGGCCGGCCCGGTTCTGACGGCTATTCTGGGTGCAGCCCGGCGGGGATTCAAGGCGCTGCCATGCATGGGGCTGTCTGGTGCCGGCCCCTCTTCCTCCAGCCAGCACCCGTGCGGCTGCTCAGGGCAGCAGCGACTCCAGTGCCAGCAGGTCGGCCACGGTCTCGCGCCGGCGCACCTGCCAGGCCTGGTCGCCATCCACGATCACTTCGGCGGCGCGGCCGCGGGTGTTGTAGTTCGAGCTCATGACGAAGCCGTAGGCGCCGGCGCCGGTCACCGCCAGCAGGTCGCCGGCGCGCAGGCGCAGCGGGCGCTGCTTGCCGAGGAAGTCGCCGGTCTCGCACACCGGGCCGACGATGTCGTAGCTGCGCTCCGGGGTGTCGTCGCTGTGGGGCGTGACCGGCACGATGTCCATCCAGGCGTCGTAGAGCGCCGGGCGGATGAGGTCGTTCATGGCCGCGTCGATGATGGCGAAGTCCTTGTGCTCCGTGGGCTTGAGGAATTCGACGCGGGTCAGCAGCACGCCGGCGGTGGCGGAGATGGCGCGGCCCGGCTCCATGTAGACCTTGAGGCCGCGCGCCTGCAGGCGCGGCAGCAGCACGGCGGCGTAGTCGGCCGGCGTGGGCGGGGTCTCGTCGCGGTAGCGCACGCCCAGGCCGCCGCCGATGTCGATGTGGTGCAGCGCGATGCCGTCGGCCGCGAGGCGGTCGATCATGGCCAGCACGCGGTCCAGCGCGTCCGAGAACGGCGTGGTCGTGGTCAGCTGCGAGCCGATGTGGCAGTCGATGCCGACCGGGTCCAGGTGGCCCAGCTCGACCATGCGGCGGTACACCGCCGGCGCGCGCTCGATATCGACGCCGAACTTGTTCTCCTTCAGGCCGGTGGAGATGTACGGGTGCGTCTGCGCGTCCACGTCCGGGTTCACGCGCAGACTCACCGGCGCGCGCTTGCCGAGGCGGGCGGCGACGGCGTTGAGCCGGTCCAGCTCGGCCTCCGACTCGACATTGAAACAGGCGATGCCCAGCTCCAGCGCACGCTGCATTTCCGCCTCGCTCTTGCCGAGGCCGGAGAACACGACCTTGGCCGGATCGCCGCCGGCGGCCAGCACGCGCTCCAGCTCGCCACCGGAGACGATGTCGAAGCCCGCGCCCAGGCGCGCCAGCACGTTCAGCACGGCGATGTTGGAGTTGGCCTTGACCGCGAAGCAGACCTGGTGCGGCACGTCCGCGAAGGCGCGGTCGAAGGCCAGGTAGTTGGCTTCCAGCGTGGCGCGCGAGTACAGGTACAGCGGTGTGCCGAAGCGCGCGGCCAGGTCGGTGAGCGGCAGCTGTTCGAGGTGGAGCGTGTTGTTGCGGAGGTTCAGCGTCGACATGAAAGGTCCGGGTGTGCGTGGTCCGTGGAGTGATGCGCCGGCACCAGCCGGCAGCCTGGCGGCGTCAGTTGGCGGCCGGCGTATCAGCCGCTGCGTCCGTCTGGGCGGGTGCCTGTTCCTGCGCCGGCGTCTGCTCGGCGCCGACGGGCGGGCGCGGTTCGGGTAAGTACAGCGGCCCTTTCTGGCCGCAGCCGGCGAGCAGGGCGGAAAGGCCGATGAGGATGGCCGCGGATGAACGGGGGACTGGCAGCGGGAAGCGCATCATGGCGAAGGCACGGGCTGGATGAGATGGCGGAAGTATAGCCGCCTCGCGGCGACTGTGCGCGCGGGCCTGCGGCCGCGTTATCATGTCGCGCCCTGCCGCAAGCCGTCCTGCCCCGGAGAACGCCATGAACGACAGCGAATTCAACGCGCTGGCCGATACCACCCTGATCGCCATCGAAACCGCTGTGGAGTCACTGGACACCGATATCGACTTCGAGATGTCGGCCGGCATTCTCACCCTGACGTTCGAGAACGGCAGCAAGGTCATCATCAACCGGCAGATCGCCACCCACGAGATCTGGGTCGCGGCCCGCAGCGGCGGCTTCCACTGCCGCGCCACGGAAGCGGGCTGGGTCTGCAACACCACGGGCGAAGGCCTGGGCGCCCTGCTCTCGCGGGTCTGCACCGAACAGGCCGGCGAGCCCGTCAGCATCGCCCTCTGACGCTGCTGCCGCGCCTGTCATGCTGGGCCGGGGTGGGTGAGGGCGGAAAACTGTAGCGTTTTCCAGCGTGTTTTCCGCCCTCACCCACCCCGACCCAGCCAGATCACTGCACCGTCACCAGCTCCGCGAACAGGTCGTAGTCGTCGGCCTCGGTGATGCGCACCGTGACGCGCTGGCCGGGCTTCAGCGCAGCCGCGCCCTCGCCCTCGATGAACACGTTGCCGTCGATCTCCGGCGCATCCGCCTTCGAGCGCGCGATGGCCACGCCCTCTTCCTCGTCGATCTCGTCCACTAGCACTTCCTCGAGGCGTCCGACGCGGCGCTGCAGGCGCTCGGCGGAGATCTCGGCGGCCAGCGCCATGAAGCGCTCGTGGCGCTCCTGCTTGACCGCCTCCGGCACCGGCTCGGCGACATCGTTGGCGGGCGCGCCTTCCACCGGCGAGTACGGGAAGCAGCCGACGCGGTCGAGCTGGGCCTCCTTCAGCCAGTCCAGCAGCTCCTGGAACTCCTCTTCGGTCTCGCCCGGGAAGCCGACGATGAAGGTCGAGCGGATGATCAGCTCCGGGCAGATCTCGCGCCATCTGCGGATGCGCTCCAGCGTGTTCTCGGCGTGCGCCGGACGCTTCATGCGCTTGAGCACGCTCGGGCTGCCGTGCTGGAAGGGAATGTCCAGGTACGGGAGGATCTTGCCTTCCGCCATCAGCGGAATCACGTTGTCGACGTGCGGATACGGGTAGACGTAGTGCAGGCGCACCCACACGCCCATCGAGCCCAGTGCCTCGCACAGCTCCAGCATGCGCGTCTTCACCGGCTTGCCGCCCCAGAAATCGAGCTTGTACTTGAGGTCGACGCCGTAGGCGCTGGTGTCCTGCGAGACCACCAGCAGTTCCTGCACGCCGGCCTTGACCAGGTTCTCGGCCTCAGCCAGCACCGAGCCGACCGGGCGCGACACCAGGTCGCCGCGCAGCGAGGGAATGATGCAGAAGGTGCAGCGATGGTTGCAGCCTTCGGAGATCTTCAGGTAGGCGTAGTGCTTCGGGGTCAGCTTCACGCCTTGTGCCGGCACCAGGTCCAGGAAGGGGTCGTGCTTGGGCGGCAGGTACTGGTGCACCGCGCCCATGACTTCTTCGTAGGCGTGCGGACCGGTGACCTTGAGCACGCTCGGGTGCGCTTCGCGGATCACGTCCTCTTTCTTGCCCAGGCAGCCGGTGACGATGACCTTGCCGTTCTCCGCCAGCGCCTCGCCGATGGCATCCAGCGACTCCTGCACGGCGGCATCGATGAAGCCGCAGGTGTTGACCACGACCAGGTCCGCGCCTTCATAGCTGCCGGAGATCTCGTACCCCTCGGTGCGAAGCTGGGTCAGGATGCGTTCGGAGTCGACCAGCGCTTTCGGGCAGCCGAGGCTGACGAAGCCGACCTTGGGATTGGCAGAGGACATGGCGGGTACCGCGGGAGGTGATCTGGAGTGGCGCATTGTAGCGCAAAAGTCCCAGAAACCATGCCGGGAGAGCGGGCTTTGCGCGGACATGCCGTGCGTCGCAAAAAGCGCCGTCATGGTGCGCCCATGTCGCGCATGCGGACATCATATGCACTATATTGGTGCGAACAGTGGGTTTGATGGTGCTTAATCGGGCTGTTCCATGCGCCATTCCGGCGCTTGCACACAGCTGGTGCATTTTTTGCTTGTAAGCGGCAGCCCGGCCTTCGTGGCCGATGTCCAGTGAAGATGTCCGACGAGACCGCCATGTCCGATTCCAGAGCAGCCAAGCGCCTGCTGGACAGCCTGAGCACGGCTGTGCTGCTGTGCGACACCACGCTGCGCCTGCGCTACCTCAACCCGGCCGCGGAAAGCCTGCTGGCCGTGAGCGAGTCGCGCGCCCTCGGCATGCCGCTCAGCGATGTGCTGCTTGATGTCGGCCAGCACACCGATACCTCGCTGCAGGAGACCCTGCGCAGCGGGCATCCGTTCACCAAGCGCGAGGCCCGGCTGCGGGTCGATCTGCGCGAGATCGTGGTCGATTACTCGGTTTCGCTGATGCACGCTCCGGGCGAGGCCACGCAGCTGCTGATCGAGATCCAGCCGCGCGACCGCCTGCTGCGCATCGCCCGCGAAGAGGCCATGCTGGCCAGCCACCAGGCCACGCGCAAGCTGGTGCGCGGCGTGGCCCACGAAATCAAGAATCCGCTCGGCGGCATCCGTGGCGCCGCGCAACTGCTGGAGCGCGAGCTGCCCAGCCCGGAGCTGACCGAGTACACGCGCATCATCATCGAGGAGGCCGACCGGCTGCGCCAGCTGGCGGACCGCATGCTGGGGCCGCGCCGGCTGCCGTCGCTGCGCCAGGTCAATGTGCACGAATGCGTGGAGCGCGTGGTCAATCTGCTCCAGGCCGAGGCGGGCGGACGCGTCACCATAGAGCGTGACTACGATCCGTCGCTGCCGGACATCACCATCGATCCGGACCAGCTCATCCAGGCCATGCTCAACATCGGCGGCAATGCCCTGCAGGCGCTGCTGGAGAACCCCAGCGACCGCGAGCCGCTGCTGATCTTCAAGACCCGCCCGGTGCGCCAGTTCACCATCGGCGCCAAGCGCCACCGCATCGTGCTGCGCGTCGATATCCGCGACAACGGGCCAGGCATTCCGGCTGAGCTGCGCGAGTCCATTTTCTATCCGATGGTCAGCGGACGTGCCGGCGGCACCGGTCTTGGCCTGTCGATTGCACAGGACATCATTCATCAGTACCAGGGCCGGATCGAATGCGAGTCCCGCCCGGGTGAGACCACCTTCAGCATATTTCTGCCTTTGGACAAGACATCATGACAAGCAAGCAGGTCTGGATCATCGACGACGATCGTGCCATCCGCTGGGTGCTCGAGCGCGCACTGGCGCAGGCCGGCTTCGACTCCGTGTGCTTCGAGGAGGCCGACAGCGCGCTGGAGCGCCTGGAGAACGAGCAGCCGACGGTGATCGTGACCGATATCCGCATGCCCGGGACCGACGGCCTCAGCTTCCTCGGCCAGGTGCGCGAGCGCTTCGCGGATGTGCCGGTGATCATCATGACCGCCCACTCCGACCTCAGTTCGGCGGTGGCGTCCTATCAGGGCGGGGCCTTCGAGTACCTGCCCAAGCCCTTCGATGTCGACGAGGCGGTGGCGCTGGTCAAGCGCGCGGTGGCGCACCATCAGGAGCAGCAGACGGCGGTGGTGCCGGAGCTCACCGAGACCGCGCGCAGCACCGGCATCATCGGCGAGTCGCCGGCCATGCAGGAGGTGTTCCGCGCCATCGGTCGCCTCAGCAATTCCAACATCACCGTGCTCATCAACGGCGAGTCGGGCACCGGCAAGGAGCTGGTCGCCGGCGCCCTGCACCAGCATTCGCCGCGCGCGCACAAGCCGTTCATCGCGCTCAACATGGCGGCTATTCCCAAGGACCTGATGGAATCGGAGCTGTTCGGGCACGAAAAGGGGGCGTTCACCGGCGCTGCCACCCAGCGTGCCGGCCGCTTCGAGCAGGCCAACGGCGGCACGCTGTTCCTCGACGAGATCGGCGACATGCCCATCGACACCCAGACCCGGTTGCTGCGCGTGCTGGCCGATGGCGAGTTCTACCGCGTCGGCGGCCACGTGCCGGTGCGAGTCGATGTCCGCATCATCGCGGCCACGCACCAGAATCTGGAAAAGCTGGTGATCGAGGGCAAGTTCCGCGAGGACCTGTTCCACCGCCTCAACGTCATTCGTGTCCACATCCCGCGTCTCAGCGACCGCAGCGAGGACATCCCGCGCCTTGCCTCCTTCTTCATGGCCCGCGCCGCGCGCGAGCTGCGCGTCGAGCCCAAGTCGCTGACGCCGGAGGCCGCGTCCTACCTGCAGCAGCTGCCCTGGCCGGGCAACGTGCGCCAGCTCGAAAACACCTGCCGCTGGCTGACGGTCATGGCTTCCGGTCGCGAGGTGCTGATCTCCGACCTGCCGCCCGAACTGCAGCCCGGCGGCGAGCAGGAGTCGCAGGCGGTGCCGCTGAACTGGGAGCAGGCGCTGGCCTCCTGGGCGCGCCGCGCGCTGCAGACCACGCCTGCGGTGCCGCTGCTCGATGTCGCCGCGCCGGCTTTCGAGCGCACGCTCATCCTCGAGGCGCTGCGCCATACCGGCGGCCGCCGGCGCGATGCCGCGGTGGTGCTGGGCTGGGGGCGCAATACGCTCAGCCGCAAGATCAAGGAACTGGGGCTGGTGGTCGAGGGCGGGGACGACGACGAGGACTGAGCGTCCTCGCGGAGCAACGGCCTCGGGGACGGAAGGCCGTTCATGACCGCAACGGCGGCGCAATCGCGCGCCGCCGTTGCGCTGTGATCAGTTGCGCAGCCTGGCGGGCTGCTGCATGTCCTGACCTTGCTGCAGGCGCTGCATTTCGCGCGCCATGCGGCGGCGCTCTTCCGGAGACATGACTTCCCAGCGCTGGCGCAGGGCGTCGCGGGCTTCCGGCGGCAGGGGCTTGATGTCGCGCCAGCGTGCTTCGACAGCTGCACGCTGCTCCGGCGGCATGGCGCGCCAGCGCTCGGCCAGGCCGACCAGCTTGGCCCGGCGATCCTGCGGCAGATCCTGCCAGCGGTCGCGGAAGTCGCTGAGCACCTGCTGCTGGTCGCGGCTCAGGTCATCCCAGTCGGCATCAGCCCAGGCCGGACCGGTCCACAAGGTGCTGGCCACGAGCAGGCTGCACAGCGCCAGCCTGCGGGTGTTCGGGCGCTTGTGCTCAGCGACGTTCACGTGCGGCTTCCTCGATGGAGAGCAGCCAGTCGATTTCCTCCAGCATCTGGCCGTCGACCGCGCTGCTGGCCGGCTTGGCATGGATGCCTTCGTCGGCGGCCTTCATCAGCCAGTCGCCGGGCAGCGCCACCATGAAGGCGACGCTGGCGGCCAGCGCCAATCCGCCCGACCACTGCCACTTGTGCGAGCGACGCGGCGGAATGGCGGCCTGGGCGATCACCTGTTCGACTCGGCTTTCCCAGCTCGGGTCCGCGTCGGCAGCGGCGCGTTCGAGCGTGCCGGCGATGCGGGCCGCCAGGCGGGCGTCATCGAGCGTCAGTTCCTGTTTCATGACATGTCCTCCGCGGTCGTGCCAATGTTGCCCAGCTTGGCACGGATGCTGTTCAGGGCTCTGAAGTAGTGGGTTTTCACGCTGCCTTCTGCGCAGCCCATGACCTCGGCGGTCTGCGCGGTGTCCAGTCCCTCCCAGGCGCGTAGCAGGAAGGCCTGTTGCTGGCGGAAGGGCAGGTTGCCCACGGCGTCCAGCACCGTGTCCATGTTGTCGGCCCGCTGCAGCAGCGTGACCGGATTGGTGTCGACCTGATCCGGTATGTGCTGCCAGGGGTCTTCTTCCCCGGCGTCGTCCATGGGGTCCAGCCAGGTGAACCATTTCTTCCGGCGGCTCTCGCGCCGGAAGTGATCCATCAGGCGGCTGTGCAGGATGCGATGAAACAGCGGTCCCCAGCTTGACGGATCGTGATTGCGGTACTTCGCCACCAGCGTCAGCATGGCTTCCTGCACGATGTCCTGTGCCGCCTCGCGGTCGCGGGTGGCCAGTTCGGCGGTCAGTCGGGCACGCCGGCTGACATCACGCAGGAAGGCATCCAGCGAGTTGGGGGCGGGGCGTGCGGGCATGGGTGGCGTTACCTGTTTCGGAGTAGCGCCACCATATGCGAGGCTCGCGTCGACGACAAGTCGCATCAGGGCCAATCCCGTTCAAATTTTCGTCGTGCCGGGGCTGCCGACGCCCGGCGCGGAGCCATTCCCGCGCAGCGCGGTGTGCAGCATTGCCTGGTACAGCATTTCTCTGTTCCTTCATGTCAGGACCGGCTCCGCAGGTGGCGGCGACCGGTCGTGATGGACGCACGCGTCATCGATGCAGAACAAAACGGGTGTCGGTTATGCCGGTTGACGCCGCACGGCGGGAATATATTGGCGGAAGATGCCGGATTGCGATGGCCCGTGCCGGGGCGCGAGAATGCGCCCCGGCATCCGTGGCACCCGGGACTTCCCCGGCCAGCCGGCCGAAGGGAAAAGACCATGATCGATATCGTGCTGTTCCAGCCTGAGATACCGGGCAACACCGGCAACATCATCCGTCTCTGCGCCAATACCGGCGCTCGTTTGCATCTGGTCAGGCCGCTGGGCTTCGAACTGGATGATGCCCGCATGCGTAGAGCCGGGCTGGATTACCACGAGTGGGCGGACATGCGCGTGCATGACGACTGGGCGGCGCTGAAGGCGGCGTTGCCCGGCCGCTATTTCGCCTGCACCACCAGAGGCAGCCGGCCTGCGTTCGATGTCCGCTTCGCTGACGGGGATGTTCTGGTGTTCGGTCCGGAGACGCGCGGTCTGCCGGAGGATGTGCTGGCGGAGTTCGCCGCCGACCGGCGCCTGCGTCTGCCCATGCGTCCCGGCAGCCGCAGCCTCAACCTGTCGAACAGCGTGGCAGTGATGACTTACGAGGCCTGGCGTCAGGCGGGCTTCGCCAGCGGCGCCTGAGCGCCGGGCCGGGAGCCGAGGCGGCCCCGCCGTTGTCGGCAGGGCCGCTTCAGGCAAGCCGTATCAGGCCGAGGCTTCCTGTTCGCCCTGCTGCTGGCGCAGGCTCTCGGCGTAGACGGCGTCGAAGTTGACCGGCTGCAGCAGCAGCTGCGGGAAGCTGCCCTTGCTGACGATGTCGGAGACCGCTTCGCGGGCATACGGGAACAGCAGATTCGGGCAGTAGGCGCCGAGCAGCGGGCCCAGTTCGGTCTCGGGCACGCCTTCGATCTGGAAGATGCCGGCCTGCTTCACCTCGATCAGGAATGCGGTCTGGCCTTCGTTGCGCGCGGTCACGGTGAGGGCCAGTGTCACTTCGAAGTGCTTGCCTTCATCCAGCGCGGCGGTGGAGGTGGCGAGATCGATCGACACTTCCGGGCTCCAGTTCTGCAGGAACACGCGCGGGGCGCCGGGGACTTCGAAGGAGGCATCCTTCAGGTAGATGCGCTGCAGGGCGAATTGCGGCTGTACGGCTTCTTCGGACATGGTGTGCTTGCTCGGTTCGTTTGGTTGTTGATCGGGGCTCAGGGAGCTGCCAGCAGGCCGTCCAGCCTGCCCGCCCGCTCGAGGGCATGGAGCTCGTCGCTGCCGCCGACGGGCTCGTCGTTGATGAAGATCTGCGGCACGGTGCGGCGACCGGTGCGCTCGACCAGCGCGAGGCGCTGGGCGGCATCGAAACTGACATCCACCTCTTCATAGGCCACGCCCTTGCGCTGCAGCAGCTGCTTGGCGCGAACGCAGTAGGGGCAGACCTGGGTGGTGTAGATGACGACCTTGGCCATGACGGACTCCTGCGGGCGGTGTCAGCGCACCAGCGGCAGACCTTGCTGCCGCCAGGTGGAAATGCCGCCGCTGAGCACGTGCACGTCGGCGACGCCGGCCTGCTTCAGCTTGCGCCCGGCGCTGCCGGCGACCTGGCCGAGGCCGCAGACCAGCACGACCGGCTTGCCGGCCTTGGCCAGCTCGGCGACTTTCTCGTCGATCTGGCTGTAGGGGACATTGGTGCTGCCGGTGATGTGGCCTTCGCGGTACTCGGGCGTGTTGCGCAGATCGATCACGCGCGCCTGCTGCTGATTGATCAGCCGCGTCAGTTCCTGCGGACTGATGCTGCGGCCGCCGCGCTGCAGCTCGGTGACGATGAAGGCGATCAGCAGGCCGACGAAGGCGCTGACCAGGTACGGGTGGTTGCCGATGAACTCAATGACGCGATCCATGTTCCTGCTCTGACGGAGGGCGGAAAGCCCCGGAGTATACGCTGTCGGCGAGCGCTTGTGGCGAACCTTGCCGGGCCGGTGCGCCGGCCCGCGTCAGCGCGTCTCCTGCTCTTCTGCCAGGCGCTGGAAGCTGGCCAGCCGGCGAGGCTGGATGTGCCCTTCGTCGACGGCCAGGCGCAGCGCGCAGCCGGGCTCCTGGCGGTGCGCGCAGTTGCGGAAGCGGCACTGGCCGAGCCAGGGCCGGAACTCGATGAAGCCATCCAGCAGCTGTTCGCGGTCCATGTGCCAGACACCGAATTCGCGGATGCCCGGCGAGTCGATCAGCGCGCCGCCTTCGGGCAGGTCGAACCAGCAGGCGGTGGTGGTGGTGTGCTGGCCCAGCTTCGAGCCGGACGACAGCGCATGCACCTTCTGCGCGACATCGGGCAGAAGCGCATTGACCAGCGAGGACTTGCCGACCCCGGACTGGCCGACGAAGACCACGGTGAGGCCGGCGACCAGGGCGCGCAGGTCTCCGGTATCGCCATGCGCCGACAGCGTGCGGGTCTCGTAGCCGAGCGCGGCGAAGCCGGCCATGAGCTCGCCGAGCGCGGCGGCGCGGTCGGCGGTCATGAGGTCGGCCTTGTTGAGCACCAGCACCGGGCGGATGCCGGTGGCCTCGCAGGCGATCAGGTAGCGGTCGATCAGTTCGGCCGATGGCGTCGGCTCGGGCGCGATCACCAGCAGGATGCGGTCGATGTTGGCCGCCACCGGCTTGAGCTTGCCGTAGGGGTCCGGCCGGACCAGCACCGAGCGCCGTGGCAGCAGCGCGCTGATGACGCCGGTGCCGGCCTCCGCCGCCGGCTGCCAGACGACCTCGTCGCCGGTCACCAGATGCTCCAGGTTGGCGCGGCGATGGCAGCGGAAGCGCTGGCCGGTCTGCTCGCCTTCCAGTGCCTCGACGGCGACCTGCACGCCGTAGTGCGCGATGATGCGGCCGCGCTGTTCGTCGCCCAGGGCTCCGCCGGCCAGCAGGTCCTCTGCCTTGGCGGCACGCTTTTCCGCCCGGGCGATGCGCTCGGCCTGGATGCGCTCGATGCGGAAACCCTGCTGTCTGCTGATGCGGCGCTGGCTCATGAATGCCCTCGCGCCCGTGGCGGGCGCGTCTGATATGCTTCCGGCCATTGTGCCACCAAAGGCACCGTTCACGGCGAACGCAAGGAGTGTCCATGAACAACAACAAGACCGGCAATCTGGTGTGGATCGATCTGGAAATGACCGGGCTGAACCCGGACGGCGATCGCATCATCGAGATCGCCACGGTGGTCACCGACGCGCACCTGAACATCCTCGCCGAAGGGCCGGTGCTGGCGATCCACCAGAAGGACATCGTGCTCAACGCCATGGACGAGTGGAACACGCGCCAGCACGGCGAGTCCGGTCTGACCGAGCGCGTGCGCCGCAGCAAGGTCAGCGAGGCTGACGCCGAGGCGCAGACGATCGAGTTCCTCAGCCGCTTCGTGGACCCGAAGAAGTCGCCGATCTGCGGCAACTCCATCTGCCAGGACCGCCGTTTCCTGTACCGGCACATGCCCAAGCTGGAGGCCTTCTTCCATTACCGCAATCTGGACGTGAGCACGGTCAAGGAGCTGGCACGCCGCTGGTATCCGGAGCTGCTGCAGCGTTTCACCAAGAAAAGCTCGCACCTGGCGCTGGATGACGTGCGCGACTCGATCGAGGAGCTGCGCTACTACCGGCAGTATTTCTTCAAGCTGCCGGGCTTCAGCGAGGAGTGAAGCCCGGCACTTTGGTGCCGGCCCTCCGACAGCAAAGTGTCATGGCCGCCGTCGCGGCGGCCTGCTCAGATCAGGTTGCGGCATGTGCCGCATGACGACGGAGCTTCGCCATGATCAAGGTCAGCGTGATGTATCCCCATCAGCCGGGGGCACGTTTCGATCACGACTACTATCGTGACCACCACATGCCGCTGGTGCAGCGCCTCATGGGTGCCAGCCTGCTGCGCTACACGGTCGACCGCGGCCTGGCTGGCGGCGCGCCGGGGCAGCCGCCGGCCTATGTCGGCATGTGCCATCTGTTCTGCGAGTCGGTGGCGGCCTTCCAGGCCGGCTTCGGTCCGCATGCCGCCGAGATACTCGCCGACATTCCCAACTACACGGATCTGGAGCCGGTGCTGCAGATCAGCGAAGTGGTGGTGGGCTGAGCCGGGCCAGCTTGTCCCGCTGCTCCGCCATGGCCCACAGCAGGTGTTCGCGCAGCACCTCATCGAGCTGTCCGGCGGTCTCCAGCGCGGAGAAGCGCTTGGTCAGTGCTGTCAGCGCCTCGGTCGAGGCCGGCGCGTTGCCCAGCGCGATCGACAGGTTGCGCACCCAGCTCGTGTAGTTCATGCGTCGCAGCGGCATGCCGGCGGTCTGCTCCAGCCAGGTGGCCTCGTCCCAGTCCCAGAGGTTCAGCAGCGGCGGGCCGTCGAAGGCATGGCGGGGGGTGAAGCCGGGCTCCTGGCTGGCCTGGGCGTAACGGTTCCACGGACACACCAGCTGGCAGTCATCGCAGCCGAAGATGCGGTTACCGATGGGCCGGCGCAGCTCGACCGGAATCACGCCCCGGTATTCGATGGTCAGATAGCTGATGCACTTGCCGGCATCCAGCACGTAGGGCGCGACGATGGCCTTGGTGGGGCAGATGTCGATGCAGGCCTGGCAGCTGCCGCAGTGGTTGCTCACCGGCACGTCCACCGGCAGCGGCAGGTCGGTGAACAGCTCGCCGAGGAAGAAGTACGAGCCGGCGCGACGGTTGATGATGACCGTGTGCTTGCCCATCCAGCCCAGTCCGGCCTGGCTCGCCAGCGCCTTTTCCAGCACGGGCGCGGAGTCGACGAAGGCGCGGTAGCCGAAGGGTCCGATCTCGGCCGCTATGCGGTCGGCCAGGCGCTGCAGGCGCGGGCGGATGATCTTGTGGTAGTCGCGGCCGAGCGCGTAGCGGGCGATGTAGGCGCGCGAGCCATCCTGCAGGATCTGGTGGATGCGCGGCTCCGCAGGCAGGTAGTCCATGCGCAGGCTGATGACCCGGCGCGTGCCCGGCTTGAGCGCGGCCGGATCGACGCGCTTGGGTTCGCGCAGCCACTCCATGTCGGCGTGATGCCCGGCTTCCAGCCACTTTTCCAGGTGCGCCGGGTGCTCGCCGAGGTCGGTGCCGCTGATGCCGACCTGCTGGAAGCCGAGCTCTCGACCCCAGCGCCGGATATCCTCGGCCAGCGCCTGCAGCGCGGCGGCGTCCAGCACCGCGGTACCCGGGCCGGCCGCCGGGCGGCCGCCATCCGCCGCGCCGTGCGCGGAGACAGGAGAACGGGCCTGCACGGGGATTCGCGTCATGGCGCGCATTCTGCCATCCTTGGCGGATGTCCACCACGACCCCACGCATGAGTCCGGCGCGCGCATGACCGACCCTGTCTTCATCGATGACGAAATGCACCAGCAGCTGGCGCGGCAGTGGCTGGCGCCGCGCGCGCGCGATGCCAACAAGGGCGATTTCGGCCCGCTGCTGGTTATCGGTGGTGCACCGGGCTACAGCGGCGCCGCGCTGCTGGCGGCCGAGACCGCGCTGCGCGCCGGTGCCGGCGCCACGCTGGTCGGCTGCGCCCCGGAAACGGCGTCCGTGCTCTGGTTGCACCGCCCCGAGCTGATGGCGCGTGCCGTGCGCACTCGGGCCGACCTGCTGCCGCTGCTGGCGCGTGCCCGCGTGGTGGTGGCCGGCCCCGGGCTGGGGCGCGAAGACTGGGCCGCGCAGCTGTGGCCGACCATTGCCGAGGCCGGGCGCGTGCAGGTGCTCGATGCCGACGGCCTGGGCTGGCTGGCGGACAATCCGCAGCAGCATCCGGCGCGCGTGCTCACGCCGCATCCCGGCGAGGCCGCGCGTCTGCTCGGCGGCAGCGTGGCGGCGGTGCAGGTCGCGCGCGAAGCGGCGGTACGCGAATTGCAGGCGCGTCATGGCGGTGTCGTCATCCTCAAGGGCGCGGGCTCGTTGGTCTGCGATGGCGAGCGTCTGTGGCAGTGCCCGGCCGGCAATCCCGGCATGGCCACGCCGGGCATGGGTGATGTGCTGTCCGGCCTGGTCGGCGCGCTGCTGGCGCAGGGCCTGCCGCTGTTCGAGGCGGCGGCGTTGGCGGTGAGCCTGCATGCGCGCGCCGGCGACCTGGTCGCGGCCGCTGCGGGCGAACGGGGCCTGCTGGCCTCGGAGCTGTGGCCGGCGTTGCGCCGGTTGCTGAATCCGGAACCGATATAAAGGGAGCTGGTGTGGTTGAGCAGTCGACGGCCGTCGAGGCCGACAGCGTGGTCCTGATCCGGGAGCTGGCCGATGCCGGCGCCACCACGGCGCTGGGTGCTGAACTGGGCGCGGCCTGCCGCCAGGATGCGGCTTCCGGCCAGGGTGGCGTGATTTTCCTGCAGGGCGAGCTGGGCGCCGGCAAGACCACCTTCACGCGCGGTATCCTGCAGGCTTTCGGCCATGCCGGCGCGGTGAAGAGCCCGACCTATACGCTGGTCGAGCCCTACGAGACCGCTGCCGGCACGGTCTACCATTTCGATCTGTATCGCCTGCTCGATCCCGAGGAGCTGGAGCTGATGGGCTACCGCGACTATTTCCGCCCTGACGCCCTGACCCTGGTCGAGTGGCCGGTGCGCGGCGAGCCGTTGCTGCCGGTGCCCGACATCGAGGTCGCGCTC
>NZ_PTQZ01000100.1 GCF_002943415.1 Amnimonas aquatica
CGGCGACTGCACCGGCTTCGGCGGCAGCACTGCCGGGGTCGCCGAAGCCGGAACAGCTGCGACCGCGGGCGCAGGCGTGGCGGGCGACGCGGGCACGGCCGGCGTGTCCGCCGGCGCGGCGGCATCGACCGGCACCTGGACCGGCGTGGCCGGAGCAGGCGGCGTCACCGGCGCCGGGAACACCGGGTCGGCGTTCAGCGGCTGCGTGTGCAGGTGCTCGGCGCTCTGCGGCTTCTCGAACAGCGCCAGCACGTAGCGGCTGCGATCGAGCGTGGCGACCGGCTCGGCGATGATGTTGAGGAACTGGTCATCGTCGGTCTGACGGATGACCTCGGTGACCCGCCCGACGGGGTAGCCGGCCGGGAAGTCGATGCCCAGGCCGGAGGTCACCAGCAGGTCGCCCTGCTTCACGTCGGACTTCTCGGGCACGTACTGCAGGCGCATCTCGCGCAGGTCGCCGGTGCCGCTGAGGATGGCGCGGATTCCGTTGCGGTTGATGCGCACCGGCACAGAATGCAGGCGGTCGGCGACCAGCATGACCCGGGAGGTGCGCTGACCGACCTGGATCACGCGGCCGAACACGCCCTGGGCATCGAGCACGGCCTGGCCGCGGTAGATGCCGGCGTCACGGCCCTGGTTGATGATCATGACGTGGCGCGACGGGTCAGGGTCGACACCGATGACCTCGCTGACCAGCACCCGGCTGCGCAGTCCTTCGGAAGCGGCCAGCAGGCCGCGCAGGCGGGCGTTGTCGCCGGCGAGGTAGGACAGCTTCTGGACCTGCGCGGCCAGCATCAGGTTCTGCTGGCGCAGGCGGTCATTGTCGCTGCGCAGCGACGATCCGAAGCGCAGGCTGTCGCTGACTTCCTCGATCAGCGCGCCGGGCCAGGACAGGCCGACATAGACCGGCTCGAAGAAATCGTAGAGGGTCGAACGGGTCTTCTCGACGCTCGGCCAGCGCAGGCCGTCGGCCGCCAGCAGCCCGAGGGAAAGGCCCAGCGCCATGAGGAACTGCAAGGTATCGCCGCGACCGCGCGAGAACAGCGAACTGTCTATGATGACCCCCTCAGGTGCTCGAAGCTTCTGTGGTTATACACACCTGCACACCGGACACAAGCGGCCGGAAAGCAAAAAGCCGGCATCTAGCCGGCTTTCCGCGGACACGCCGCTCAGTCCTGGAACAGCATGTCGTAGGCGATGTTGTCGATGAACTCGAGCGCGCGTCCGCCACCACGGGCGACGCAGGTCAGCGGGTCCTCGGCGACGATCACCGGCAGGCCGGTTTCCTTGGCCAGCAGCTTGTCCAGGTCGCGCAGCAGCGCGCCGCCGCCGGTCAGCACCATGCCGCGTTCGGCGATGTCGGCCGACAGTTCGGCCGGCGTCTGCTCCAGCGCGCTCTTGATGGCGGTGACGATGCCGGTCAGCGGATCCTGGATGGCGCCCAGGATTTCATCCGAATTCAGCGTGAAGGTGCGCGGCACGCCCTCGGCCAGATTGCGGCCGCGGACCTCGATCTCGCGCAGCTCGCCGCCCGGGAAGGCGGTGCCGATCTCCTGCTTGATGCGCTCGGCGGTGGCTTCGCCGATCAGGCAGCCGTGCTGGCGACGGACATAGGACACGATGCAGTCGTCGAGCAGGTCACCGCCGATGCGCACGGAGTCGGAGTAGACCGAGCCGGACAGGGAGATGACGGCGATCTCGGTGGTGCCGCCGCCGATGTCGACGACCATGGAGCCGCAGGCCTGCTCGATCGGCAGGCCGGCGCCGATGGCCGAGGCCATGGGCTCCTCGATCAGGCGAACTTCACGGGCGCCGGCGCCGATCACCGACTCGCGGATGGCACGGCGCTCGACCAGCGTCGACTTGCAGGGCACGCAGACCAGCACGCGCGGACGCGGCGGCATGATGCCGGACTCGTGCACCTTCTTGATGAAGTACTGCAGCATTTTCTCCGTCACCTCGAAGTCGGCGATGACGCCGTCCTTGAGCGGACGGATGGCGGAGATGTTGCCCGGGGTACGGCCCAGCATGCGCTTGGCATCGGTACCGACGGCGGCGACGGTCTTGGTCGCGCCGGACTGGCGGATGGCGACCACCGACGGCTCGTCGAGCACGATGCCGCGGCCCGGTACGTAGACGAGAGTGTTGGCGGTGCCGAGATCGATGGCAAGGTCGGTGGAGAACAGGCCGAGGAGTCGTTTGAACAGCATGGGGGTATCCGGGAAATTTGAGTGCGTCGGGCCTGACGCTGTGTGCGCCCGCGGGGTTTACAGCGCCACCCCGCCAAGAGGCGATTAGGTTAATCAAAGCGCGACTTTTGGACAAGTTGTGTTCTGTGATAAGTTGCAGCACTTTCCCCGCAATCCCAAGCGTCCGCCGGCCGGCTCCGCGCCCGCATGGCGGCGTTATTTCGGAGCATCGCCAACCATGGCCCTGACCGCCGAACAGGTGGCGCGCATCGCCCACCTGGCACGCCTGCAATTGCCCGCCGACGAGCAGCAGCGCGTCACCGACAGCCTGAACAGCATCCTCGGCCTGATCGACCAGCTGCAGGCCGCCGACACCACCGGCATCGCGCCCATGGCCCACCCGGTGGACGCCACCCAGGCCCTGCGCGCCGACGAGGTCACCGAAAGCGATCGCCGCGACGACTACCAGCGCATCGCCCCCGCCGTGCAGGACGGCTGCTACCTCGTGCCCCGCGTGGTCGAATAACCGCATATTTAAGGAAGGCTTCATGAGTCTGCACACCCTGACCCTGGCCGAGCTGGCCGCCGGCCTGGAGCGCCGCGATTTCTCCAGTGTCGAGCTGACCCGGCACTTCCTCGACCGCATCGCCCGTTTCGACGGCAAGGCGAACGGCGGCATCAACAGCTACATCACGGTGACGCCGGAACGCGCGCTGGCCCAGGCCGGCGCTGCCGACGCCGCCCGCGCCGCCGGCAGCGCCGGTGCGCTGACCGGCGTGCCGCTGGCGCAGAAGGACATCTTCTGCACCGAAGGCGTGAAGACCACCTGCGCCTCGAAGATGCTCGACAGCTTCATCTCGCCCTACAACGCCGAGGTGGTGAGCCGCTGCGACGCCGCCGGCCTGGTCATGCTCGGCAAGACCAACATGGACGAGTTCGCCATGGGCTCGTCGAACGAGACCTCCTACTACGGCGCGGTGAAGAACCCCTGGGATGTCTCTCGCGTGCCCGGCGGCTCCTCCGGCGGCTCGGCCGCGGCCGTGGCCGCCCGCCTCGCCCCGGCGGCGACCGGCACCGACACCGGCGGCTCCATCCGCCAGCCGGCGGCGCTGTGCAACCTCACCGGCCTCAAGCCCAGCTACGGCCGCATTTCGCGCTGGGGCATGATCGCTTTCGCCTCCAGCCTCGACCAGGCCGGCCCGATGACGCAGACCGCCGAGGACGCCGCCCTGCTGCTGCAGGTCATGGCCGGTCACGACGCCAAGGACTCGACCTCGATCGACCACCCGGTGCCGGACTACCGCGCCACGCTCGGCGACTCCCTGCAGGGCCTGCGCATCGGCCTGCCGAAGCAGTTCTTCGGCGAGGGCCTGAGCGCCGACACCGGCGCGCTCATCCAGACCGCCATCCGCGAACTGGAGAAGCTCGGTGCCACCACGGTGGAGGTCGACCTGCCCAACAGCGGCCTGTCGGTGCCGGCCTACTACGTGATCGCGCCGGCCGAGTGCTCGTCCAACCTGTCGCGCTTCGACGGCGTGCGCTTCGGCCACCGCTGCGACAGCCCGAAGGACCTGGAAGACCTGTACAAGCGTTCGCGCGCCGAAGGCTTCGGCGAGGAAGTGCGCCGCCGCATCATGATCGGCACCTACGCCCTGTCCGCCGGCTACTACGATGCCTACTACCTGCAGGCCCAGCGCGTGCGCCGCCTGATCAAGCAGGACTTCGACGCCGCCTTCGCGCAGTGCGACGTGATCCTCGGCCCGACCGCGCCGGAGACCGCGTTCGCGCTCGGCGCCAAGCAGGCCGACCCGATCGCCATGTACCTGCAGGACATCTACACCATCGCCACCAATCTCGCCGGCCTGCCGGGCATGAGCATTCCCGCCGGTTTCAGCGGCGGCCTGCCGGTGGGCCTGCAACTGATCGGCCCGTACTGGAGCGAGGCGCGCCTGCTCAACGTGGCGCACCGCTATCAGCAAGTCACCGACTGGCACCGCCAGATTCCGGCCGCATTCGCCTGAGGAACAGACTGACATGACCTGGGAAACCGTGATCGGCCTGGAAGTCCACGTCCAGCTCAACACCCGATCCAAGATCTTCTCCGGCAGCGCCACCACCTTCGGCGCCGCCCCCAACACGCAGGCCAGCCTGATCGATCTGGGCATGCCCGGCGTGCTGCCGGTGCTCAACGCCGGCGCCGTGCGCAACGCCATCCGCTTCGGTCTCGGCATCGATGCCGAGATCGGCCGGCGCAGCGTGTTCGCGCGCAAGAACTACTTCTACCCGGACCTGCCCAAGGGCTACCAGATCTCGCAGATGGATCACCCCATCGTGGGCAAGGGCCACATCGACATCACGCTCGATGACGGCACGGTGAAGCGCATCGGCATCACCCGCGCGCACCTCGAGGAAGATGCCGGCAAGTCGCTGCACGAGGACTTCTCGGGCATGACCGGCATCGACCTCAACCGCGCCGGCACGCCGCTGCTGGAAATCGTCTCCGAGCCCGACCTGCGCTCCGCCAAGGAAGCGGTGGCGTATCTGAAGTCGATTCATGCGCTGATCCGCTACCTCGACATCTCCGACGGCAACATGGCCGAAGGCTCCATGCGCTGCGACTGCAACGTGTCGGTGCGCCAGGTCGGCGGCCCGCTGGGCACGCGCGCCGAGATCAAGAACGTGAACTCGTTCAAGTTCGTCGAGAAGGCGATCAATCACGAGATCCAGCGCCAGATCGACCTCATCGAGGACGGCGGCAAGGTGGTGCAGGAAACCCGCCTCTACGACGCCAACAAGAACGAGACGCGGTCGATGCGCAGCAAGGAAGAGGCGAACGACTACCGCTACTTCCCCGACCCCGACCTGCTGCCGGTGGTAGTCGACGACGCCACGCTGGACGAGATCCGCGCCAGCCTGCCGGAACTGCCGGAGGCCCGCCGCGCCCGCTTCATGGCCGACTTCGGCCTGCCCGCCTACGACGCCAGCGTGCTGGTCTCCAGCCGCGAGCTGGCCGAGTTCTACGAAGCCACGGTGCTGGCGGCCGGCGGCCTGCCGGCCGCCAAGCAGGCGGCGAACTGGGTCATGGTCGAACTGCTGGGCGCGCTCAACCGCGCCGAGCAGGAGATCACCGAGTCACCGGTTTCGCCGGCCCAGCTCGGCGGCCTGATCCTGCGCATCGGCGACAACACCATCTCGGGCAAGATCGCCAAGCAGGTGTTCGCGGCGCTGATGGCCGGTGAAGGCAGCAGTGCCGACGAAATCATCGAGCAGCAGGGTCTGAAGCAGGAGACCGACACCGGCGCCATCGAGGCCGTGCTGCAGGAAGTGATCGCCGCCAACGCCGCCCAGGTCGAGCAGTACCGCGCCTCCGACGAGGCCAAGCAGGCCAAGCTGTTCGGCTTCTTCGTCGGCCAGGCCATGAAGGCCTCGCGCGGCAAGGCAAACCCGGCCGTGGTCAACGAGCTGCTGAAGAAGCTGCTGGCGGGTTGAGCACGGGCCCGCGTGATGGGGAAAACGGCCGGCCCCGGCCGGTCCTCCCGATCACGCGGACCTCGGTCTGCCGCGCGCGGCCATCCCGAAAACATTCCGCTCTCCCCTTGCCTGCCTGTCGCGACACCCCTACAATGAGATAAATTCTCATTTGCAAATGGGCGACGCCCGGGCGCAGATCATGTCGGCAGAACACGGCGGCTCCCTGGACATCCAGGCTCTCTACAGCGACCACCACCGCTGGCTGTTCGGCTGGCTGCGCAGTCGCCTCGGCTGCGTGGCGCAGGCCGAAGACCTGACCCATGACACCTACCTGCGCCTGCTGCAGCGGCCCGCCCAGCCCCGCCCGCAGGAACCGCGCGCCTTCCTGACCACCATCGCGCGCGGCCTGGTCATCGACCACTGGCGCCGCGAATCGCTGCGCCGCGCCTGGCTGGAAGCGCTCGCCAGCCTGCCCGAGGCGGAGGCCGGATCACCGGAGCAGGAGCATCTGGTGCTCGAACTGCTGGACCAGATCGCGGTCATGCTCGACGGCCTCAGGCCCCGCGTGCGCACGGCTTTCCTGCTGGCGC
>NZ_PTQZ01000101.1 GCF_002943415.1 Amnimonas aquatica
ACATTGGCCAGCACGCGCTGGATCTCCTCCGGCGCCACCGGCGCGTCGCGCAGCGCGCGGATCTCGTCCAGCACGGCCTGGCGCAGGGCCTCCAGGCTCTGGCCCCGGGCCGGCACCGCCATCAGCGACAGCAGGGTGTCGCCACGCGCCAGCAGGTCATAGGAGGAGCGGATGGCGGTGGCCTTGCCGGCGCGCACCAGACGCCGCTCCAGGCGTGCGCTGATGCCTTCGTCGAGCACACCGGCGAGCACGCGCAGGGCGTAGGCGTCGGCAGCACCGTCGGCGCTNGTGTTCCGCCAGCTCGCGCACCTGCTGCGGCGAGACATCGCCGACCACCACCAGCACGGCGTTGTTGGGCGCGTACCAGCGTTCGTACCAGGCGCGGGCATCTTCGACGGTGAGCGCCTGCAGGTCGCGCATCCAGCCCACCGTCGGCGAACGCGCCGGGCTGCTCGGCCAGGCCATGGCGCGGAAGCGCTCCAGTGCCAGCGCCTGCGGGTTGTCGTCGGTGCGCAGCCGGCGCTCCTCCATGACCACCTGCAGTTCGCTGGCGAATTCCTCGGGCGCCAGGCGCAGGCCGGACATGCGGTCGGCCTCCAGCTCCAGCGCCAGCCCGAGCCGGTCGGCGACATGGTTCTGGTAATAGACGGTGTAGTTGTCGGAGGTGAAGGCGTTGTCATCGCCGCCGAAGTGCGCGACCAGACGCGAAAGCTCGCCCGCCGGCACCCGCGGCGAACCCTTGAACATCATGTGCTCGAGCACGTGGGAGATGCCGGTGAGCCCGGGCGGCTCGTCCGACGAGCCGACGCGGTACCAGACCTGGGTCACCACCACCGGCGCGCGCCGGTCCTCCTGCACCACCACGCGCAGGCCGTTGTCGAGCACGAAGCTGACCGGTACGGCACGGGCCTGCAGCCCCGTGCTGGCGAGCAGCACGGGTATCGTCAGGCCGGCACGCAGCCATCGCCACCACAACCGCATGTTCGGTCATCCTTCAAATGAGTGCGTTCACTGATCGCCCGCGCCGGCAGGGCTCACGGCCCGGCACGACGCCACCGGCGACAGCGGGGCCATCCGCCGCGGACATCTCCGGCGACAGGTTGACGAAGCCGCGTTCAGGCCCGTTGACAAGGGTGGTAGCATAGCGCATCCCTCGGGGCTCGCCATGCGCGCGCCCGCTGTGTCTTTCGGATGTGACCATGACCACGGAACAAGCGCCGGCGCAGAGCCCGGAACAGCAGCCGGACGCGTCCGGCGGCGGCTTCCTCAGCCGCATGAAGTCGGGACTGGCCCGTACCCGCCAGTCCTTCAGCCAGGGCATGGCGACCCTGCTCATCGGTGCCAAGGAGATCGACGACGAGCTGCTGGAGGACATCGAGACCCAGCTGCTGGTCGCCGACGTCGGCGTCGATGCCACCCGCCGCGTCGTCGACGCCCTCACCGAGCGCGTCTCGCGCAACGAACTGCTGCACTCCCGCGCCCTCTACGACGCCCTGCGCAAGGAACTGGCGGAGATCCTGACCCCGCGCCAGCAGCCGCTGCACATCGGCGGCCTGCAGAAACCCTTCGTGATCCTGGTGGTGGGCGTCAACGGCGTCGGCAAGACCACCACCATCGGTAAACTGGCCAAGCGCTTCCAGCGTGAAGGCAAGCAGGTCATGCTGGCCGCCGGCGACACCTTCCGTGCCGCCGCGGTGGAGCAGCTCCAGGTCTGGGGCGAGCGCAACGGCGTGCCCGTGGTCGCGCAGGGCAGCGGCGCCGACTCGGCATCCGTGCTGTTCGACGCCCTGCAGAGCGCGAAGGCGAAAGGCATTGACGTGCTGATCGCCGACACCGCCGGCCGCCTGCACAACAAGGGCCACCTCATGGACGAGCTGAGCAAGGTCGTGCGCGTGCTGAAGAAGCTCGACCCCACGGCGCCGCACGAGGTCATGCTCGTGGTCGACGCCGGCACCGGGCAGAATGCGCTCAACCAGGTGCGCGAGTTCGACCAGGCGGTGAAGCTCACCGGCCTGACCGTGACCAAGCTGGACGGCACCGCCAAGGGCGGCGTGCTGTTCAACATCGCCAGCCGCACCCACCTGCCGATCCGCTACGTCGGTGTCGGCGAGGGTGTGGATGACCTGCGGCCCTTCGAGGCGGCAGAATTTGTCGAGGCCCTGTTCGACGAGACGCGCTGAGCGTCCGGAACAGGCCGTCGTGCCGGCCACACCATGCCGGCGACCAAGGAGACCGGAATGATCCGTTTTGAATCCGTGAGCAAGCGCTACGCGCCGCAGTTCGACGCGCTGCGCGAGCTCAGCTTCGAGCTGCCCACCGGCGAGATGGCCTTCCTCACCGGCCACTCGGGCGCCGGCAAGTCGACGCTGCTCAAGCTCATCATGCTCATCGAGCGCGCCAGCAGCGGCCGCGTCATCGTCAACGGCCGCGACCACGGCCAGCTCAAGGGCCGCCAGATCGCGCTCGCCCGCCGCGACATCGGCATGGTCTACCAGGACCACAACCTGCTCGACGACCGCAGCGTGTTCGACAACGTGGCGCTGCCGCTGGTGATCGCCGGCATGCCGCCGCGCGACATCCCCAACCGCGTCTACGCCGCACTCGACCTGGTCGGCCTCAAGCATCGCGCCAAGGCTTTCCCGCAGGAGCTCTCGGGCGGCGAGCAGCAGCGCGTCGGCATCGCCCGCGCCGTGGTCGCCAAGCCCTCGGTGATCCTCGCCGACGAGCCCACCGGCAACCTCGACCCGCAGCTGGCGGTGGAGGTCATGAACATCTTCGAGGACCTGTCGCGGGTCGGCGTCAGCATCCTGGTCGCCACCCACGACCTCAGCCTGATCGCCCGCTTCAAGCACCGCCTGCTGACCCTGCAGGCCGGCCAGCTGGTCGCCGACTCCGGAGCCGTCGCATGAGCCGCAACACCACAGCCCGCGGCGCGCAGCAGCAGCGCAGCACCTTCACCGCCCGCTTCCAGCACTGGCTGGCCCACCACCGCCGCGAAGCCGGCAAGAGCTTCGGCCGCCTCGCCCGCTCGCCGCTGTCGACACTGATGACGGTGCTGGTGATGACCATCGCGCTCAGCCTGCCGCTGGCGCTGGGCAAGCTCCTCGACGACGCCCGCAACGCCGTCGCCAGCTGGGATGGCGATGCCCGCCTCTCGGTCTACCTGCGCGAAGGCAGCAGCGAGGAGGTCCAGCGCGAGGCGCTGGCCCGCGCCCAGGCCCTCGACGGCGTGGCGCGCGCGCGCCTGATCACGCCCGAGGTCGCGCTGGAGGAGTTCAAGGCCCAGTCCGGCTACGGCCCGGCCCTCGAGCAGCTCGGCAGCAACCCGCTGCCGGCGCTGCTCGAGGTGTTTCCGGCCGACACCACCGACAGCGCCGCCATGACCCGCCTGCGCGACCAGTTCGCGCAGTGGCAGGAAGTCGAGCTGGCCGAGGTCGACATCGCCTGGGTGCAGCGCCTGCGCACCATCCTCGAGCTGGGCCAGCGCCTGCTCTGGGCGGTCGGCAGCGCCCTGCTGCTGGGCGGCCTGCTGGTGGTGGTCAACACCATCCGCCTGAGCATCGAGTCGCGGCGCGAGGAGATCCGCGTCATTTCCCTGCTCGGCGGCACCCACGGCTTCGTGCGTCGCCCGTTCATCTACATGGGTGTCTGGTTCGGCCTCAGCGCCGGCGTGTTCACCCTGGTCACCGTCAGCGGCCTGATCGCCTGGCTGAACGAGCCGGCACTGCAAATGGCCCGGCTCTACGGCAGCAGCTTCACGCTCAGCTACCCGTCGTTCCTGACCGGCCTGGGCGTGATCGGCACCGCCTGCCTGCTCGGCTGGGTGGGCGCCTGGGTCGCTGTCGGCCGCCACCTGCGCGAACTGGAGCCCTGAGCGGCGGCTGCGTCGCAGGGCGCTCCCGGCCGCAGCGCCGGAACGCCCCGCCCCCGCGTCAACCATGCACGGGGAGCGGCGTCTGATCTGCGAGGCCGGACACATACGCGTCCTGGCGGTGCCGCTTGCAGGCCGTCCCGCCAGTGCTATGATGTTTGGCCGTTCCTTTCCAGCAATTGACTGAAAACCAGTCGGAGGCGTTGCCAGATGAGTGACTGCCAGGCCTTGCAGCCGATCGCAGTGACCATTCCGGGAGTCAACCTCGGCTCCTACATCCAGGCCGTGAACAGCGTCGCTGTGCTGTCGGCGGAAGAAGAGCGCGCGCTCGCCGAGCGCCTGCACCAGGACCAGGACCTCGACGCCGCGCGCCAGCTCGTGCTCGCCCACCTGCGCTTCGTGGTGCACATCGCCAAGAGCTACGCCGGCTACGGTCTGCCACAGGCTGACCTGATCCAGGAAGGCAACATCGGCCTCATGAAGGCGGTGAAGCGCTTCGACCCGACCATGGGCGTGCGCCTGGTGTCGTTCGCGGTGCACTGGATCAAGGCCGAGATCCACGAATACGTGATCAAGAACTGGCGCATCGTCAAGGTCGCCACCACCAAGGCGCAGCGCAAGCTGTTCTTCAACCTGCGCTCCATGAAGAAGGACAGCGGTCACCTGACCATGGCCGAGGCCGAGGCCATCGCCGCCGACCTCAACGTCAGCACCCGCGACGTGCTGGAAATGGAAGGCCGCCTGCTGTCCTACGACGCGCCGCTGGACGGCAGTCCGGACGATGACGACGAGCGCGCCGCGCAGGCGCCCATCCACTACCTCGAGGACCACCGCTACGATCCGGCGGTGCAGGTCGAGGAAGCCGACTGGGAAAGCAGCAGCCAGGCTCGCCTGATGACTGCCATCGGCAACCTCGACGCGCGCAGCCAGGCCATCCTGTCGCGCCGCTGGCTGGCCGAGGAGAAGGCCACGCTGCACGAACTGGCCGACGAGTACGGCGTGTCCGCCGAGCGCATCCGCCAGCTCGAGAAGAACGCCATGGACAAGGTGCGCGCCGCGCTGACCGCCTGACGCGCACGACCGTCGGCAGCCCGCCGAGCGGGCCGCCACGGAGCGAAGCAAGCGACCGGAGACCCGCCACGTGCGGGTCTTCTGCCGTCTGGGCGATGATCCGGACGACAACACCGACCGGCGCGCCGGTGCCGGCACGTTGCCCCGGCCGCCGCACCCTGCTAAAACCCCGGCTCGACCCCGCCTCCGCACGGAGGCCGCACACGAGGAGCAGACATGAACTGGCTCGCCATCGCGGCACTCAACCTGGCCCTCGCGGTCGGCACCGGCGCCTTCGGCGCGCACGGCCTCAAGGCGCGGCTGAGCCCTGAGCAGCTGGGCTGGTGGCAGACCGCCGTGGAATACCACTTCTGGCACGCGCTCGGCCTGCTGGCGATCGGCGTGCTGCTGCGCGCCGGCGCCGCCCTGCCCTCGCTCCCGGTGGCCGGCGCCGGCGCTTCGGCGCTGTGGCTGCAGACCGGCATCGTGGTGTTCTGCGGCTCGCTCTACGCCATGGCGCTGGGGGCGCCGCGCTGGTTCGGCGCCATCACGCCGCTGGGCGGCCTGGCATTCATCATCGGCTGGCTGTGGCTGGCCTGGTCCGTGACCCGGGGCTGAGACCATGCAGATACGATTCAACGGCGAAACCCTGACCCTGGCCGCAGGCAGCAGCGTGGCCGACCTGATCGCGACCCAGGGCCTGGCCGGCCGGCGCATCGCGGTGGAGCGCAACGGCGAGATCGTGCCGCGCAGCGAGCACGGCATCTGCCAGCTGGAAGACGGCGACCGGCTGGAGATCGTCCACGCCATCGGCGGCGGCTGAGGCGCGCATGGAGTTCATCACCGCGCTGCCGTGGGCGGAGCTGGCGCTGTGGGCCGGCGCCCTGCTGCTGATCGCCGCCGGCTTCGCCGGCATGGTGCTGCCCGCGCTGCCCGGCCCGCCGCTGCTGCTCGGCGGCCTGTTCCTGGCCGCCTGGGCCGAGGATTTCACGCCGGTCGGCACCGGCACGCTGGTGGTGCTGAGCCTGCTCTGCGTGCTGGCGCTGGTGCTGGACTTCGTCGCCGGCGCGCTGGGCGCGAAGCGCTACGGCGCGTCCGGCGCCGCCGTGACCGGCGCGCTGGTCGGGGCTGTGGTGGGCATATTCCTCGGACCGCTCGGGCTGCTGATCGGCCCCTTCGCCGGCGCCATGCTGGGCGAGCTGGCCACCGGCCGGCCCTGGCAGCAGGCCGGCCGCGCCGGTGTCGGCGCCACCCTGGGCATGCTGCTGGGCATTGTCGCCAAGGTGGTGATCGGCATCGTCATG
>NZ_PTQZ01000102.1 GCF_002943415.1 Amnimonas aquatica
GCTTCGCCGGCAATCCGAACCTGAAGCCTGAAGAAAGCCGTCAGGGAGACATCGGACTGACCTGGCAGGCCAACCCGAACCATCGCGTGCGTGCCACCGCCTACCGCTCGCTGGTCGACAACCTGATCGCCATGGATGCAGCCAGTGCGCAGAGCATCAATGTCAGCAAGGCCCAGCTGCGTGGCGTCGAACTGGAGCTCGGCGGCCACATCGGCAACACCAGCTATCAGCTTGCTGCCAGCCGAGCTCAGGTCACCTCCGCCAGTACGGCCGCGAAGATCCGGCGCCCGCGCAGCCAGCTGACCGGCAGCATTGATCAGAAGCTGAGCGACACCCTGCATGCCGGCATCGAGCTCAGCAGCCGCAACAGCACGCCGGACAGCGGCGGTGACGTGGATGGATTCGCGCTCTGGAACGCCTATGCCAGCTGGCAGGCCACGCGTCACCTCACGCTGGGTGTGCGAGTGGAGAACCTGTCAGACAAGCGCTATGAGACGCTACGCGGCTACAACACCGCAGACCGCAGCGGCTATGTGACCGCACGCTACACCTTCTGACGGAGCACCCCGGATGGGAAACCGCCTGAGCAGAATCTACACCCGCACCGGCGATGACGGCAGCACCGGCCTCGGCGACGGCACGCGCATCCGCAAGGATGCCGCGCGCGTCGAGGCCTACGGCTGCGTCGACGAGGCCAACGCCCACGTCGGCCTGCTGCGGGCGGCTTTGGCGGTGAATCATCCGGCGCAGGTCATGCTGGAACACATCCAGCATGACCTGTTCGATGTCGGCGGCGAGCTCTGCATTCCCGGCCACACGCTGGTGACGGCCGCGTATGTCGAGCGCCTGGAGCAGGCCATCGATGCCGTCAACGCGGACTTGCCGCCCCTGAAGGACTTCATCCTGCCCGGCGGATCGCCGGCCGCGGCGCAGGCGCACGCCGCCCGCACCGTGGCGCGGCGCGCCGAACGACGCACGCTGACACTGATGATGGAAGAGACGGTGAATCCGCTGGCGCTGCAGTACCTGAACCGCCTGTCGGACTACCTGTTCGTGCTAGCCCGCGCGCTGGCACGGGCCGACGGCGGCCGGGAAGTGCTCTGGCGCCCTCGCCCGGCGTGACCGGCCTGCCGGACCTTGCGTTGGCGGGGAGGGGCAAGGGGCGGAAACACGGCTGGGAATGCGCCTACAGTTTCCGCCCCTTGCCCCTCCCCGCCAACGCAACACCTTCAGACCAGCAACCGCCGGATATCCGCCAGCAGCACCGCCAGGCGCGAGGTGAAGCGCGCGGCCACCGCGCCATCGATGACGCGGTGATCGTACGACAGCGACAACGGCAGCATGAGGCGCGGCACGAAGGCCTTGCCATCCCACACCGGCTGCTGCGATGCCCGCGACAACCCCAGGATGCCCACCTCCGGCCAGTTCACCAGCGGCGTGAACGCGGTGCCGCCGATGCCGCCCAGCGAGGAGATGCTGAACGTCGCCCCCTGCATGGACGCCGGCGGCAGCTTGCCGGTGCGCGCCTGCTCGGACAGTTCGCCGAGCTTGCGCGCCATCTCGCTCAGGCTCATGCGGTCGGCATTGTGCAGCACCGGCACCAGCAGCCCGTTCGGCGTGTCCACGGCGATGCCGAGGTTGACGTAGTCCTTCACCACCAGGTTCTCGCCATCGCGGCTGAGAGAGGCGTTGAACACCGGCATCTCGCGCAGCAGGTAAGCCACCGCCTTCGCCACCAGCACGGTCATGGTCAGCGACAGGCCATCCTTCTTGAAGCTGTCGCGCAGGCTCAGGCGGAAAGCCTCCAGCTCGGTGATGTCGGCGAGATCGAACTGCGTGACCTGCGGCACGATCAGCGCCGAACGCGCAAGGTTCTCCGCCGACTTGCGCTGAATTCGCGAGCGCGGCTTCAGCTCGACAGCCCCCCACTTCGCGTAGTCCGGCTCCGGCGGCAGATCGAACCCGGGCAGACCGCCGCTGGTTGCGGGCGCGGCCGGCGCCGGCTGGCTCAGCCGCGTCTTGACCCAGGCGTGCACGTCATCCTTGACGATGCGTCCGCGCGGGCCGGAGCCGGTGACCGCCGACAGCGCGACCCCCAGCTCGCGCGCCAGCCTGCGCACGGCCGGGCCGGCGTGGACCGCGCGGCCATCGTCGGCCGGCGGCGCGGCCGGCGCCTGGGCGACCGGCGCAGAGCCAGCCGCTGCCGGAGTCGCCGCCACCGCAGCAACCGGGGCGACGGCCGAGGGTACTGCCCCGGCTTCCGTCGGCCTGGCCTCGGCCTCCGACAGCACGCTGGCGGCGCCCGCGACCTTGAGAACCAGCAGGGCATCACCCGCCCTCACCGCCTGGCCGATCTTCACCGCCCACGACACCAGCACGCCGTCATCGGTCGCCGGCAGCTCCAGGCTGGCCTTGTCCGACTCCAGCACCGCGATCGGCTGATCCTTCTTCACCGTGGCGCCCGGCTGCACCAGCAGCTCGATCACCTCGGCCTGTTCCACCCCGAGATCGGGCACAGCAANGGCAATGGCCTGCTCGGCCGCTGCCACCGGTGCCGGGGTCGCCGGGCTTGCGGCAGCAACCGGTGCCTCGGGCACCTTCGCCGCAGCCTGCTCAGGTGCAGGCGCGGCAGCCACGGCCGGCTCGCCGGCAGCGCCGGAGCCGGAAGCAGCCTCGAAACTCAGCAGGGCATCGCCCGCCTTCACCGTCTGCCCGACCTTCACCGCCCACGACACCAGCACGCCGTCATCGGTCGCCGGCAGCTCCAGGCTGGCCTTGTCCGACTCCAGCACCGCGATCGGCTGATCCTTCTTCACCGTGGCGCCCGGCTGCACCAGCAGCTCGATCACCTCGGCCTGTTCCACCCCGAGATCGGGCACAGCAATTTGCGTCGCCATGTCGATCTCCTCAGGCCTTGGCCGCAGACGGCTGGTCGGGGTCGATGCCCCAGCGCTCGCGCGCCTCCAGCAGCTGCTGCACGCTGACATCTCCGCTCTCGCGCAGCGACAGCAGCGCGGCGTAGGCCACATGCGCGGCATCGACCTCGAAATGACGACGCAGCTGCGCACGCGAATCCGAACGGCCGAAGCCGTCGGTGCCGAGCACGCGGTAGGCGCGACCGGTCGGCAGGAAGGCGCGGATCTGGTCGGCATGCACCTTCATGTAGTCGCTGGCCGCCACGATCGGTCCCTTGCTGCCGGCGAGCTGCTCGGTCACCCAGGCCGTGCGCGGCTTCTGCTCCGGATGCAGCGCGTTCCAGCGCTCTACCTCCAGACCTTCGCGACGCAGCTCGGTGAAGCTGGTCGCGCTCCACACCGCCGCACGCACCCCGACCTCGGCCAGCAACGGCACCGCCGCCTCGACCTCGCGCAGGATGGCGCCGCTGCCGATCAGCTGCACCTCGGGCCCCTTGCCCTTCTTCGCCGCCTGGAAGCGGTAGATGCCGCGCCGCACGCCCTCCTCGCAGCCGACCGGCATGGCCGGGTGCGGGTAGTTCTCGTTCATCACGGTGAGGTAGTAGTAGACATCCTCCTGCTCGCCGTACATGCGGCGCAGGCCGTCCTGCACGATCACCGCCAGCTCGTAGCTGTAGGTCGGGTCGTAGGACACGCAGTTCGGCACCGTGCCGGAGATCACGTGCGAATGCCCGTCCTCGTGCTGCAGGCCCTCGCCGTTAAGCGTGGTGCGGCCCGAGGTGGCGCCGATCAGGAAGCCGCGCGCTCGGCTGTCGCCGGCGGCCCAGGCGAGGTCGCCGATGCGCTGGAAGCCGAACATCGAGTAGTACAGGTAGAACGGCACCAGCGGCTGGTCATGGATGCTGTAGGCGGTGGCACAGGCGATCCAGGCGCTCATGGCGCCGGCCTCGTTGATGCCCTCTTCCAGGATCTGCCCCTTCACGTCCTCGCGGTAGTACATCAGCTGCGACTTGTCTTCCGGCTCGTAGAGCTGGCCGACATTCGAGTAGATGCCGAGCTGGCGGAACATGCCCTCCATGCCGAAGGTGCGCGCCTCGTCGGGCACGATCGGCACCACGCGCTCGCCCAGCCCCTCCTGCTTGAGCAGCACGCCCATCAGACGGACGATGGCCATGGTGGTCGAGATCGGACGCTCGGAACCGGTGGTGATGGTGCTGAGCTGGTCCAGCGTCGGCACCGGCAGCGACCTGCCCTGCGTGCGCCGCTGCGGCAGGTAGCCGCCGAGCTTCTGCCGGCGCTCGTGCAGGTAGCGGATCTCCGGGCTGTCATCGGCCGGCCGGTAGAACGGCAGCTGCTCCAGCTGCTCGTCGCTGAACGGCATGTCGAAGCGGTCGCGGAACGTGCGCAGCGAGTCGATGTCCAGCGATTTCAGCTGGTGGGTCTTGTTGGCGGCCTGGCCGGCGCCGGTGGCGTAGCCCTTGACCGTCTTGGCCAGGATGACCACCGGCTGGCCCTTGGTCGCCATGGCCTCGGCATAGGCGGCATAGACCTTGAACGGGTCATGGCCGCCACGGTCCAGCCCGGCGATCTCTTCGTCGCTGAGGTCCTTCACCAGCTCGGCCAGCTCCGGATACTTGGCGAAGAACTTCTCGCGGGTGTAGGCGCCGCCATGGTTCTTGAAGGCCTGGTATTCGCCGTCCACCGCCTCGGCCATGCGCTGGCGCAACGCGCCGCTTTCGTCACGGGCCAGCAGCGGATCCCACTTCTTGCCCCAGATGACCTTGATCACCTTCCAGCCGGCGCCGCGGAACACCGACTCCAGCTCCTGGATGACCTTGCCGTTGCCACGCACCGGACCGTCCAGACGCTGCAGGTTGCAGTTGATCACGTAGACCAGGTTGTCGAGCTTCTCGCGGCCGGCGAGCGCGATGGCGCCCAGCGACTCCGGCTCGTCCATCTCGCCGTCGCCGAGGAAGGCCCAGACCTTGCGCTGATGGTCGGGCAGCAGGCCGCGGTTGATCAGGTACTTCATGACGTGGGCCTGGTAGATCGCCATGATCGGACCCAGGCCCATGGAAACCGTCGGGAACTGCCAGTAGTCCGGCATCAGCCACGGATGCGGATAGCTGGACAGGCCCTTGCCGCCGACCTCGCGGCGGAAGTTGTCGAGCTGCTCCTCGCTCAGCCGTCCCTCGAGGAAGGAGCGCGCGTAGATGCCCGGCGCCGAGTGGCCCTGGTAGTAGATCAGGTCGCCGCCGTGCTCCGCGCTGGGTGCGCGGAAGAAGTGATTGAAACCGACATCGTAGAGCGTCGCCGACGAGGCGAAGGTGGCGATGTGCCCGCCCAGCTCGTCATCGTTCTGGTTCGCCCGCATCACGATCGCCAGCGCGTTCCAGCGCACCAGCGAACGCAGGCGCCACTCGAGGTTGGGATCGCCCGGCATGAGCGGTTCCTGCTCGCGCGGGATGGTATTCAGATAGGGGGTGTTGAGCCGGTCGACATGCACCCCGAGGGTCGGGGCCTGACCGTTGAGCCATTCCAGCAGCTGCCTGGCGCGCTCGGGTGAATCGTTTTCCGCAACGGATGCCAGGGCATCCAGCCATTCCTGCGTTTCCGCGTGGTCCGGGTCGCCGTAGTGACGAAACCGTGCCATGGTGCCTCCTTCCCGGGGTACGGGGTAGCAACAGCCTGTTGGGCTGGGTGGAGACAGTCTTTATCCGGTCCTGGGTAAGGACAAGTTCGTGACCGTCAAGTCACGCGGATTCTGGCACGCTTCGTCGCATACGCCAAGGACGCAATTGGTCGCAGAGCCCCGGCAGGGCCTCGAGCAGGGACAGTCCGGGGCGGGTCAGTTCACGATCCGGTACCGGCAGGATGCCGTCGTCACGCACGGCGGGCAGGGAAGGAAATCGCCCCCAGAAACGGCGCGCCTCGGCGAGCTGGTCGCGGCCGACCAGGATCACCGCCGGCGCCGCCGCGAGCACGCTCTCGGCACTGAGCACCGGCGCCGCCATGCGGGTATCGGTGACGATGCTGTCGACACCGCAGGCACGCATGGCCTGGCTGACCAGATGCTCGGGCGCCAGGCTGTACAGCGGCGTCTGCCAGACCTGGTAGAAGCCCCTGATGCGCGGCCCCTCGGCGTTCGCCGCCAGCGTCCGCCGCAACTGCGACTGCCAACCTTCGGCAATGTTGTCCGCATGCGCACCGACCCCGCCCAGCGCGCCCAGCCAGCGCAGACGCTGCGAAATGTCCTGCAGGCGCGCCGGCTCCACGGCCAGCA
>NZ_PTQZ01000103.1 GCF_002943415.1 Amnimonas aquatica
CCGCTCGGCCACTCAGGATTCGCCGGCCAGCCGCGCCAGCAGTGCGCGCAGGTCGGCGATGGCGCCCTGCGCCTCATCCGGCAGGAAGCGGCCGGCCGGACGCCCCAGGCCAGGGGCCAGCACATCGGCCTCGATCACGCGCATTTCCGACAGCGAGAAGGGCTCGCCGGTGGTCAGGATGCCCTCCTCGATCCAGCTCTGCAGGCTGGCGATCAGCGGCATGTGGCTGACCACCACCAGCTCCTCGGCCTGCTCGCGCAGGATCAGCGACAGCGCCTGCTCGGCACGCAGCGGATCGCCCTCGGGCACCAGTGCCTCGAGCTGCTCGGGCTCGCCCAGGCCCAGCGTCTGCTGCACCACCGAGGCGGTCTGGCGGGCACGCAACAGGGGACTGCAGACCAGCCTCACCGGGCCGGCGATCTGGCCGCAGAGCCAGTCCGCCGCGGCTTCGGCCTGCGCCCAGCCGAGATCGGTCAGCTCGCGCAGGTCATCGCTGGCCGCCTCGGGCTCGGCCTCGGCATGGCGCAGCAGATAGACCCGCATGCTCAGGCCTCGCCCGGCTTGGGCAGCACGAACTCGACATCGCTGCTCTGACTGCCCAGCATCATGGCCAGCACCACGTCATACAGGCTGCGCTTGTTGAAGATGATCTCGTGCAGGCCGGTCACCAGCGGCATGCGGATGCCCAGCTCGTCGGCCTTGTGCCTGACCATCTGGATGGTGTTGATGCCTTCGGCAGTCTGCTCCAGCTCCTCGACGATCTCCTCCAGCGTCTGCCCCTGGCCGATGGCGAAGCCGACCTGGTAATTGCGGCTCAATGGCGAGGAACAGGTGGCCACCAGATCGCCGACTCCGGCGAGGCCGAGGAAGGTCAGCGGGTTGGCGCCGAGGTGCACGGCGAAGCGGCTCATTTCCGCCAGCGAGCGTGTCAGCAGCATGGCGCGGGTGTTCTCGCCGAGCTTGTGCGCGGCCGCCATGCCGGAGGCCACGGCGTAGATGTTCTTGAGCGCGCCGCTGAGCTCGACGCCGTAGATGTCGGAGTTGGAGAACACGCGGAAGTGGGCGCACGACAGGACCGCGTGCACGGCCGTGCGCAGGCCTTCGTCGGGACTGGCCACCACGGTGCCGGCGAGCTGGCGGGCCATGATCTCCTTGGCCAGGTTGGGACCGCTGATGACGCCGATGCGCGTCAGCCCGGACTCCTCGCGCAGGATCTCGCTCATCAGCGCGAAGCTGTCCTTCTCGATGCCCTTGGTGGTGCTGACCAGCATCTGCTCCGGACGGAAGGCCGGGCGTGCCGCCTTCAGCACCGAGCGGAAAGCCTTGCTGGGAATGGAGACGAAAACGACATCGGCAGCGGCGACCGTGGCCTGCAGGTCGTCGCTGAACATCAGCTCGGGCGCCAGCGGGAAACCGGGCAGATAGCGCGTGTTCTCGTGATGCTCGCGCATGTCGGCGAGCTGCTGCGGATCACGCAGCCAGAGTGTCGTGGCATGACCGTTGCTGGCCGCCAGATTGGCGATCACGGTGCCGAAACTGCCGCCACCGAGTACCGCGACCTTGTACTGGGTCATATGGAAATCCTTGCGGCGAAATACCCGGAACCACACGGGAAGATGCCCGGATTATACCGGGCACCCTTTCGCCGCCAAGGAATTCTGTCGGACGATCCGGTCGGGTGGCGGGGGAATGAACAACGCAGCGGTCTGGTGTGGGACCGGGAAAACACGCTTTGCTACAGTTTTCCCGGTCCCACACCAGACCGCTGCATCGAAAGATTCCCCACCACGCCGGCCTCCTGGGGGAACTGCGGATATGCCTGCGGGGCGTGCCGGGCGGAAAACTGTAGCGCTTTTCAGCGTGTTTTCCGCCCGGCACGCCCCGCAGGCAGCACCACTGTCCGCTCAGAGCAGGCTCTGGATGCGCCGCACGTAGGCCGCCGGATCCTCCAGCTGCGCGCCTTCGGCGAGCGCGGCCTGGTCCAGCAGCACCAGCGCCAGATCACGGAAGCGGGCTTCGTCGGCCTCGCCGGCCAGGCGCTCGACCAGGCGATGCGCCGGGTTGATCTCGAGGATGGGCTTGACCTCGGGCAGCTTCTGGCCGGCGGCCTCCATGAGCTGGCGCATCTGGAACCCGGGATCGAAAGCGTCGAGCACCAGGCAGGTCGGCGACTCGCTCAGGCGGCTGGTGGTGCGCACTTCCTTGACGCGCTCGGCGAGCACCGCCTGCAGGCGCTGCACCACCGCCTCGGCCTGCCGGCTCTGGGCCTCGCTGACCTCGGGTGCGGCGTCGGCCTCATCGCCGGCGATCTTCGACAGATCGACCAGGCCCTTGCCGATGTGCTGGAACGGCTTCCCGTCGAACTCGGTCAGGTAGCTCATCATCCACTCGTCGATGCGATCGGTGAGCAGCAGCACCTCCACGCCCTTGCGGCGGAAGAGCTCCAGGTGCGGACTCTGGCTGGCCGTGGTGTAGTTGTCGGCAGTCAGGTAGTAGATGGTGTCCTGGCCTTCCTTCAGACGGCCGACGTAATCGGCCAGCGAGACCACCGGCGCACCCTCGCCGGTGGTGCTGGAGGCGAAACGCAGCAGGCGCGCGACCTTGCCCTGGTTGGCGTGATCCTCGGCCACGCCTTCCTTCAGCACCTGGCCGAAGGCGGCATGGAATTTCGCGTAGGTCTGCGCACCCGCCTCCGAAGTGTCATCCGCAAGCCTGGCGATCATGTCGAGCGCGCGCTTGGTCAGGGCCGACTTCATGCTGTCGATCACGTCCGACGACTGCAGCAGTTCGCGCGACACATTCAGCGGCAGGTCGGCGGAGTCGACCACGCCCTTGATGAAGCGCAGGTACATCGGCAGGAACTGCTCGGCATCATCGCGGATGAACACGCGCTGCACGTAGAGCTTGAGGCCGCGGGCGCCATCGCGCTGGTAGAGGTCGAACGGCGCCCGGCCCGGCACGTAGAGCAGCGAGGTGTACTCCAGCTTGCCCTCGACCTTGTTGTGGCTCCAGGCCAGCGGGTCGTCGAAGTCATGCGCGATGTGCTTGTAGAAAGCCTGGTATTCGTCGTCCTTGACCTCGGTGCGCGGACGCGTCCACAGCGCCTTTGCCTGGTTGACCACCTCCCATTCGGCCGCCGCCTGCGTCTCGCCTTCGGCAGCGGCAGGCGCCGGCTGGCGCAGGTGCACCGGCAGCGCGATGTGCTCGGCGTACTTGCGGATGATGCCGCGCAGACGCCACTCGTCGGCAAACTCCTTCGAGGCCTCGCGCAGATGCAGGGTGATGCTGGTGCCGCGCTGCGGCACATCCACCGTCTCGACGCTGAACTCGCCTTCGCCGGCCGACTCCCAGCGCACGCCCTGGTCCGCCGGCAGACCGGCGCGGCGGGTGGTCAGCGCGACGCGGTCGGCGACCACGAAGGCCGAATAGAAGCCGACGCCGAACTGGCCGATGAGCTGGCTGTCCTGCTTCTGGTCACCGCTCAGGTTGTTCAGGAACTCGGCGGTGCCCGAACGCGCGATGGTGCCGAGGTTGCGCACCACCTCGTCGCGACTCATGCCGATGCCGTTGTCACGCAGGGTGATGGTGCCGGCCTCGCTGTCGACCTCCAGCCAGATGCCCAGCTCGGGGTCATCGGCCAGCAGGGAAGCATCGGACAGCGCCTCGAAGCGCAGCTTGTCGGCGGCGTCGGACGCGTTCGACACCAGCTCGCGCAGGAAGATCTCGGGGTTGCTGTAGAGCGAGTGGATCATCAGCTGCAGCAGTTTCGAGACCTCGGTCTGGAAGCCCAGGGTCTCGCGGGAATTCAGGTTGTCAGTGCTCATGGCAAGCGCCTCGCGGATGCATCGTGGTGCGGATCGGTACGGAAAAGCCCGTGGCCGGACCAAAGTCCCCGGCCTGCCAGTGGATATGGTGGCAACGACGGAAATCTCAAGCCTGCCGTTCGTCTGCAAATTGACCGCCAGGACGCTTCCAAGCCCGGTCAAACGGTCTACACTCGGTCGATCCCCTGCCTGCGCGCCGCGTACAGCCGGTCTGCGCCGAGGGATACCCCACAACAAGAGGATTGCACTATGAAGAAGATCATGGCTGTGGCACTGCTGGCCGGCATGAGCTCCGTCTCTTTCGCTGACCAGGACGTCGGCTGCGGTGTCGGCACCATCCTGTGGGCAGGCCAGTCCGGCCTGGTGCCGAAAGTGCTCGCCGCGACCACCAACGGCACCCTGGGCAACCAGACCTTCGGCATCTCCACCGGTACCCTGGGCTGCCAGCAGAACGGCGCCATCACCTCGCGCGTGCGCCTGACCATGTACACCGGCTCCAACATCGAGAAGCTGGCCCGCGACATGTCCGTCGGCCAGGGTGAAAGCCTGAACGTGCTCGCTGACCTGATGGGCGTGCCGGAACAGGACAAGCCGGTCTTCTTCCAGGCTGCGCGTGACAACTTCGGCAAGATCTTCGCCCCGGCCAACCAGACCGCCGGCCAGGTGCTCGACGCCCTCAACGCCGTCATGGCCGAAGACGCCCAGCTCGCCGGCTACATCAAGGCCTGACCTCCGGCGTGCACATGCCGACGGTCTTTCGCCGCGTCAGAGCCCTGCTTCGGCAGGGCTCTTTCATTCTGGCCGCGCTGCCGCTGTCAGTGACTGCCGCGCCGGTCATCCCCCCCGGCAACGCCGATGCCGGCGCACGGGCCCTGACCGCGCTGGCGACCGACCCGTACTGGCATCGCCTGCTGCGCGATCCGTCGCCGGATGACACCCGCTACCGCAGCCAGGCCGACCGCACCGACTTCTTCCTGTCGCCGCAGGGCGCGCAGGATGCCGGCGCCGAACTCGAGGCCACGCTCGCCGCCTTCGCCGAACCCCGGACCGGCAAGGCCGATGACCATCCCGCCTGCCGCTTCCCGGCCCGCCACCGCTGGCTGGCGCAGCGCCTGCCCGAAGCCGCCGCGCAATGGCCGCTGGCGGACTGCCCCGAGCTGAAGACCTGGCTGGAAGCACTGGACACCGCGCAGGTCACCCTGGTGTTCGCCAGCGACTACCTGAACAACCCGTCATCCATGTTCGGCCACACCCTGCTGCGCCTGGATGCCCGCACCCAGACCGATGACAACCGCCTGCTCGCCTACGCCATCAACTATTCCGCGCAGACCAACACCAGCAACGGCCTGGAGTTCGCCTGGAAGGGCCTGACCGGCGGCTACCCCGGTGCGTTCTCGCTGCTGCCCTATTACGAGAAGGTCAAGGAATACAACGACTGGGAAAGTCGCGACCTCTGGGAATACGAGCTGGCCCTGACGCAGGATGAAACCGATGCGCTGATCCTGGCCTACTGGGAATGGCGCCAGCTCACCGCGCCCTACTATTTCCTCAGCCGCAACTGCTCCTACGAGCTGCTCGGCCTGCTTGAAATGGCGCGCCCCGGCCTGCGCCTGCAGGAGCAGTTCCCGGTCCAGGCCATTCCCACCGACACCCTGCGCGCCGTGCTCGACCAGCCCGGCCTGCTGCGCCGCGTGACCTGGCGCGCCGCCAGCGGCACCCGCCAGCGCGTGGCCGTGGAGCGCAATGCGCCGGCGGTGAACCGCGCCGCGCTGGCGCTGATGCAGGCCCCGGACAGCCCGGTGCTCGCCACGCTCACGCCCGAGCAGCAGGGCCAGGCACTGGAGACCGCCTACGACGACCTGTACAGCCGCTACATCGCGCGCGAAGTGCCGAAGGCGGACACGCCGGAGACCCTGCGACAGCTGCTGGTGATGCGCAGCCGCGTGCCGGTGCCCGACCAGCGCGTGACACCTGTCCGGCCAGTCGTCGACCCGGCCGGCGGGCACGGCACCAGCCGCTGGGGCGTGGCCGTCGGCCACGATCACGAGGATTTCGCCGTGCTGCGCATCCGGCCGGCCTACCACGACTGGCTCGATGCCAGCGGCGGTTACCGCGACGGCGCGCGCATCGACTTCCTCGACATCAACCTGCGCGCCGACCACGACGGACTTGGCATCGAAGAAGCCACGCTGGTCGGCATCGATTCGCTGGCGCCGGCCAATGGCCTGCGCCAGCCGCTGTCGTGGGCGGTCCGTTTCGGCATCGATCGCGCCCTGCCCGACCGGCGCGCGCGTCATGACAACCCGCGCCGGCACGCCATGACCGTGCTGGAGGGTGGCGCCGGCCTCAGCCTGCGCGCCGGCCAGGCGCTCT
>NZ_PTQZ01000104.1 GCF_002943415.1 Amnimonas aquatica
ACCGCGCACGGCCGCCTGGCCGAGGTGGTGGTGCTCGACCAGTTCTCGCGCAACATCCACCGCGACACCCCGCGCGCCTTCGCGCAGGACGCCATGGCGCTGGTGCTGGCGCAGGAGCTGGTGAACAGCGGCGGGGCGGCGGTGCTGACACCGCGCGAACGCGGCGTGCTCTACCTGCCCTACATGCACAGCGAGTCGCTGCCGGTGCACGACGAGGCCGTGCGCCTCTACGCCGCCGAGCCCGCGCTGGCCTTCCAGCTCGATTTCGAGCACCGGCACCGCGACATCATTGTCCGTTTCGGGCGCTATCCGCACCGCAACGCCATCCTCGGCCGGGTATCGACGGCGGAGGAAGTGGCGTTCTTGCAGGAGCCGGGGTCGGGGTTCTGAGCCCCGGTCCCGCAGCCGCCGGCTGGCTCACGCCATCTCCGGCCCGCGCTCCGACGCAACGCCCGCCGCCCCCGCCAGCCCCTCGTCGATCGCCTCCGCCGCCGTCGCCACCATCCAGCGGATCTGCTCCGGCGTGATGATGTACGGCGGCATGAAATACACCACCGAGCCGATCGGCCGCAGCAGCAGCCCGCGCTTGAGCGCCGCCTGGAAGATCGCCAGCCCGCGCCGTTCGCGCCAGTCGTAGGGCGTGCCGGAAGCCTTGTCGCGCACCAGCTCCACCGCCGCGATCATGCCGGTCTGCCGCACTTCCAGCACATTCGGGTGCTCATGCAGCGGCGCCAGCGCGTCGGCCATGACCGCTGCCAGCTCGCGGTTGCGGGCGATCACGTCGTCGCGCGCGAACAGGTCCAGCGAGGCCAGCGCCACGCGCGCGGCGAGCGCATTGCCGGTGTAGCTGTGCGAGTGCAGGAAGCCCTTGAGCGTGTCGTAGCGGTCGTAGAACACGTCGTAGATGGCATCCGTGGTCATCACCACCGACATCGGCAGATAGCCCGCCGTCAGCCCCTTGGACAGCACCAGGAAGTCGGGCGAGATGCCGGCCTGCTCGCAGGCGAACATGGTGCCGGTGCGGCCGAAGCCGACGGCGATCTCGTCGGCGATCAGGTGCACGCCGTGGCGGTCGCAGGCCGCGCGCAGCAGGGTGAGGTAGCTGGCGTCGTACATGCGCATGCCGGCCGCGCCCTGCACCAGCGGCTCGACGATCACGGCGGCGACTTCGTGCGCGTGCTCGGCCAGCAGCGTCTCCATAGCGGCCATGGCGCGGGCGGCGGCGTCGGGCAGCGACTCGCCGGGCTGGCGGCCGGCCGGCGAGGGCGCGCGCAGCGGCGGCCGCAGCATGGGCCGGTAGGTCTCCGAGAACAGCGGGATGTCGGTGACGCCGAGCGCGCCGATGGTCTCGCCGTGGTAGCTGTTCTCCAGCGCGATGAAGCGCGTCTTCTCCGGCTTCCCGAGGTTGCGCCAGGCGTGCAGGCTCATCTTCAGCGCGACCTCGATGCCGGAGCTGCCGTTGTCGGCGTAGAAGCACTTGTTCAGGCCCGGCGGTGCCAGCGCCACCAGCCGTTCGCTCAGTTCCACGATGGCCTCGTGGGTGAAACCGGCGAGAATGACGTGTTCCAGCGTGTCCGCCTGCTGGCGCAGCGCGGCATTGAGTTCGGGGTGGGCGTGGCCGAACAGGTTGACCCACCACGAGCTGATGCCGTCGAGGTAGCGCCGGCCGTCGAAGTCCTCCAGCCAGATGCCTTCGCCGCGCCGGATCGGCACCAGCGGCAGCTGCTCGTGGTCGTGCATCTGCGTGCAGGGGTGCCAGACGTGGCGGAGGTCGCGGCGGGAAATGTCGTGGTTGCTGGTCATGTCAGGGACTCTGGCCGGCGCGTGGCGCGCGCAGGCATATGCTTTGCGTCATCAGTTCGTTGGGTGCCCGCGGCCGGTCTGTCATGATCCGACCATGCGCGGGCACCAGACTGCCGCGACTTTACCAGCAGGATTCCAGGATATGCAGCCGCCGGTCCCCGATGCCGCTTCCGCGCCAGCCCCGGTCAACGCCGCCGCACCCGCCGCCGGCACGGACCAGCCGCCGGCCGTCGCGTTGCCCGCCGCGCCGGCCGGTGTCAGCCGCCGCGAGGCCTTCGCCTTCTGGCTGCGCCTGGGCTTCATCAGCTTCGGCGGCCCGGCCGGGCAGATCGCCATCATGCACCAGGAGCTGGTCGAGCGCCGGCGCTGGATCTCCGAGCGGCGTTTCCTGCACGCGCTGAACTACTGCATGCTGCTGCCGGGACCGGAGGCGCAGCAGCTCGCCACCTATCTCGGCTGGCTGCTGCACCGGACCTGGGGCGGCGTGGTGGCGGGCGCGCTGTTCGTGCTGCCGTCGCTGTTCATCCTGATCGCGCTGGCCTGGCTCTACCTGGCGTTCGGTCATCTGCCCTGGGTCGCCGGGCTGTTCTACGGCGTGAAGCCGGCGGTCACCGCCATCGTGCTGCAGGCGGCGCACCGCATCGGCGGGCGCACGCTGCGGCATCCGCTGCTGTGGGGCATCGCGGCGGCGGCGTTCGCGGCCATCGCGCTGCTGCACCTGCCGTTCCCGCTCATCGTGCTGCTGGCGGCGCTGGCCGGCTGGCTGGGGCAGCGGCGCTGGCCGGCGGCGTTCCGGACGGCCGCCGGCCATGCCGCCACGGGCACTGCGGCGCACGCGCCGGCGGTGATCGACGACGACACCCCGCCGCCGGCGCACGCCATCTTCCGCTGGTCGCGCCTGCTCGTGCTGCTGGCCGCCGGCGCCGCGCTCTGGCTGCTGCCCATGGCGCTGCTCGCCGCCTGTTTCGGCTGGCAGGGCACGCTGACGCAGATGGGCTGGTTCTTCACCACGGCGGCGCTGCTCACCTTCGGCGGCGCCTACGCCGTGCTGCCCTATGTCTGGCAAGGCGCGGTGGTCGAGCATGGCTGGGTGACGCCGGCGCAGATGATGGATGGCCTGGCGCTGGGCGAGGCCACGCCGGGACCGCTGATCATGCTGGTGGCCTTCGTGGCCTTCATCGGCGGCTATGTGCACCAGGTCTTCGGGCCGGAGCAGCAGGTGCTGGCGGGCGTGACGGCGGCGGTGCTGGTGACCTGGTTCACCTTCCTGCCGTCGTTCCTGTTCATCCTTGCCGGCGGTCCGCTGGTCGAGCGCACGCGCGACAACCTCCGTCTGGGCGCGCCGCTGACCGCGATCACGGCGGCGGTGGTCGGGGTCATCGTCAGCCTGGCGCTGTTCTTCGCCTGGCATGTGCTGTGGCCGGGGGCATCGTCCGCAGAGGCTGGCGCGCCGGGCGGCCTGCCGGCGTTCGGCGGCTTCGACCCGGTTGCCGCCGGCATCATGCTGCTGGCGGCGCTGGCGCTGTTCCGCTACCGGCGCGGCGTGCTCGAGGTCGTGGCCGGCGCGGCGGCGGCGGGGCTGGCGGTGACCTGGCTGGCGGCGGCGTAGCGCGCGACCACGCGCGTCGCCACCGAGTCGCTCCACACGTTCACGGCGGTGCGGCACATGTCCAGCGGGCGGTCAGTGATCAGCAGCAGGCCCAGCGCCTCCGCCGGCAGCCCCAGGCGGTCGAGGATGAGCGCGATGGCGACCAGGCTGGCGGCTGGTATGCCGGCCATGCCGGTGGACGTGGCCAGGGCCAGGAACATGACCACGAGCTGCTGCGCCAGCGACAGGTCGGCGCCCAGCAGCTGGGCCAGGAACAGCACGGCCACGCATTCGTAGAGGGCGGTGCCGTCCAGGTTCAGGGTCGCGCCCAGCGGCACGGTGAGGCCGGTGACCTCGCGCGGCACCCCGGCGCGCTCGTTCAGGCAGCGGATGCTGAGCGGCAGCGTGGCGGCCGATGATGCCGTGGAGAAAGCCATCCACAACGCCGGGCTCATGGCGCGGGCGTGGGACAGCGGGGTGACTTTCGCCAGCCGCCAGAGCACCAGCCCGAGGCTGCCGGCGGCGTGCACCAGCAGCGCCAGCAGCACGGTGGCGACGAACCAGGCCAGCGGTTCCAGCGCGGCCCAGCCGACCCGGCTGGCACTGGTGGCGACCAGCGCGAAGACGCCGACCGGGGCCGTGCGCAGCACCCACTGGGTGAGGGTCATGAGCACCTGCTGCAGGCCTTCCCAGAACTGCTGCTGGGTCTGGCGCAGGCCGGCCGGCAGGGCGCGCACGGCGAGGCCGACCAGCAGCGAGAACATCACCAGCGCGAGCAGGTTGCCCTCGCTGGCGGCCTGGATCAGGTTGCCGGGCACCAGCGCCAGCAGCGAGGCTTTCCAGTCGGCGTCGTCGGCGCCGGGCAGGTTGCTGCCGGCGGCCGCGGCGCTGGCGCTGCCCAGCCAGTCGGTGCCGGCGAGGTCGGCGCGCAGGCCGGGCGCGACCACGTTGGCGATCAGCAGGCCGGCGCTGACGGCGAGCACGGTGCTCATGCCGTAGTAGGTCACGGCGATGGCGCCGAGCCGGCCCGGCGCCTGGTTGAGGCCGCCGAGGCCGGCGATCAGCGTGGTCACGATCAGCGGCAGCGCCACCATCTTGAGCGCGTTCAGGAACAGGGTGCCGGCGACGCCGGTGCCGGTCAGCACGGGCTCGCGCCAGGCGGCGAGCGGGCCGGCCAGCAGCGCCGCGGTAATGATGCCGAGCACCAGCCCGGTCATGATCTGGCGGGTCAGGGTCATGGCCGCTCCTCTTGTTTTTGCTGTGATCGGTCGCCCGATTGTGCGGAGGTCCGGCCGCCGGGGGCAACCCGGCGGCATTCAGGCCGGGCTGTCGCCATGCCCGTCGCCGGCCTCAGAAGCCGTCGGCCCGGCCTTCGCGGCGCGGATCGGCGGCGGCCTCCAGGCCCGTTTCCGTGCGCAGGATGATGCCGTGCCCGCTGGTCATCGCCACCGTTTTCAGGTCATGCCCGCGCTCGCGCAGGAACGCGGCCAGCGCCGGATCCCGGTGCTGCAATTCGCGTTCCACCTCGGTGGCGCCGTTGCGGTTGAGCGCGTGCGGGAGCGATGCCAGCGCGCCGGCATCGTGCACGCCGGCAAGCCAGGCGGCCAGCACGCGGGTGTTGAAGCCGAGGATGCGGCTGCCGCCGGGCGAGCCGGTGGCGATCAGCGGGCGGCCGTCATTGTCGAGCAGCAGCGTGGGCGACATGGCGCTGCGCGGCCGCTTGCCCGGCTGCACCCGGTTGGCCACCGGCAGGCCGTCCTGCACCGGCATGAAGCTGAAGTCGGTGAGCTGGTTGTTCATGAGCAGGCCGTTGACCAGCAGGCGGCTGCCGAAGCTGTCCTCGATCGACGAGGTCATGACCAGCCAGCGGCCGTCGCTGTCGACCAGGCTGACGTGCGTGGTGCCGTGTTCGCGCCAGTGCCGGTCCATGGCCGCCAGGGCGGCGCCGGGCGGGTTGCCGGCGGCCACCGGGCCGGGTGCCGCGCGCTCGCCGATCAGCGCCGCGCGCTCGCGCAGGTAGGCCGGCGACAGCAGGCCGGCGGTCGGCACGGGGACCACGGCGGGATCGCCGACGTGCTGCTGGCGGTCGGCGAAGGCCAGGCGCTCGGCTTCCAGCAGGCGGTGCAGGGCGGCAGGCGCGAGGTCGTGGCGGTCGGCATCGTACAGCGCGGCGCCGGGCGGGCTGGCGGCCAGCCACAGGGCGAGGTTCTGCAGCACGCTGACGCCGCCGGACGGCGGCGGTGCCGAGCAGGCGCGCACGGCGGCGGTCAGGGCATGGCAGAGCGCCGGCGACACGCGGGCGCGGTAGCCCTGCCAGTCGGCGAGGGTGATGTCGCTGCCGGCGGCGCGCAGGGCGGTGACTATCTCGTCGGCCAGCGGCCCCCGGTAGAAGGCGTCCGGGCCGGATTGCGCCAGCGTGCGCAGCAGCCGCGCCTGCGCCGGGTTCCTGAGCAGGTGCCCCTGCGGCCAGGGCTTGCCGTCGGCATCCAGCAGGAGGGGGCGCAGGGTCGGCGAGGCGGCGAGCAGGGCATCCTGCGCGGACAGCGTGTGCAGGCGGTGCGACACCGGTGTGCCGTATTCGGCGAGGCGGATGGCCGGCGCCAGCAGCGTTGCCCAGGGCAGGCGGCCCCAGCGCCGGTGCGCTTCGGCAAGCATGGCCACGCTGCCGG
>NZ_PTQZ01000105.1 GCF_002943415.1 Amnimonas aquatica
CTGTTCCTGGCCAAGGGCCTGACCGTGGCCATCCTGTTCCTGATGGTGGCGCTCATGCTCGGCCGCGCACGCCGCGAGACGCTGCCCGGCCTGCAGTCCGGGCACCTCGATGTCGAGGCGCTGAACGACCGCTACCAGGCCGAGGCCGATGCCCTGCGCACGCTGGTCTGGGACGATGCCGCCTGGAAGGCCGAGCGCAAGGCGCGCAAGGCCGAGGCCAAGGCGGAGCGCAAGCGCGCGAAACGGCAGGCGGAGGGCGAGCCGGGCAAGGCACGGGTGTTCGTGCTGCAGTTCCAGGGCGACCTCGCGGCCTCCGCGGTGCAGCAGCTGCGCCACGAGGTGTCGGCGCTGCTGGCGGTGGCCGAGCCCGGCCGCGACGAGGTCGTGGTGCTGCTGGAGAGCCCGGGCGGGCTGGTGCACGGCTATGGCCTGGCGGCATCGCAGCTCACCCGCATCCGCGAGGCCGGCGTGCGCCTGACGGTCTGCGTCGACAAGGTCGCGGCCAGCGGCGGCTACCTGATGGCCTGCATCGCCGACGAGCTGCTGGCGGCGCCGTTCGCGGTGCTCGGCTCCATCGGCGTGGTGGCGCAGGTGCCGAACATCCACCGTCTGCTGAAGAAGCACGAGGTCGATGTCGAGCTGATGACCGCCGGCGAGTACAAGCGCACGCTGACCGTGCTGGGCGAGAACACCGAGGCCGGCCGGCGCAAGTTCCAGGAGGACCTGGACGAGACCCACGGCCTGTTCAAGGGTTTCGTGCAGCAGTGGCGGCCGCAGGTGGACATCGAGCGTGTCGGCACCGGCGAGCACTGGTACGGCCAGCGTGCGGTGGAGCTGAACCTAGTCGATGCCCTGCGCACCAGCGATGACTATCTGCGTGCCCGCGCCCGCGAGGCCGAGCTGTACGCGCTGCACTGGCGCAACCGCCGGAGCATCGGCCAGCGGCTGGGGCTGGCTTTCGAAGGTGCCGCCGACCGCCTGCTGCTGCGCTGGTGGCAGCGCAGCCTGCACGAGCCGCGCTTCTGAGCTGACGCCGGGACGGGCCGGCACAGGCGCATGATCCTGTGCCGGTTTAGTCCGCGGTCATCTGCGTGATCGCCCGGCGTCAGCCGTTGTCCGGGTCGTAGCCGAGGTTGGGCGCCAGCCAGCGCTCCGCGGTCGCCATGTCCCAGTCCTTGCGCCGCGCGTAGTCCTCGACCTGGTCGCGGTCGAGCTTGCCGACATTGAAATAGGTCGCTTCCGGGTGCGAGAAATACCAGCCGGACACGGCGGCCGCGGGCAGCATGGCGAAGTGTTCGGTGAGCTGCATGCCGGCGCGGTTGCCGGCGTCCAGCCAGCGGAACAGCTCGGCTTTCTCGCTGTGTTCGGGGCAGGCCGGATAGCCGGGGGCGGGGCGGATGCCGACGTACTTCTCGGCGATCAGCGCGGCGTTGTCCAGGGTTTCATCGGGGGCGTAGCCCCAGTGCCTGCGGCGCACGCGCTGGTGCAGGCACTCGGCCATGGCTTCGGCGAAGCGGTCGGCCAGTGCTTTCACCATGATGCCGTTGTACATGTCGGCGGCGGCCTCGTATTCCGCCGCCAGCTCGTCGGCGCCGTGCACGGACACCGCGAAGGCGCCGACATGGTCGCTGACGCCGCTGTCCTGCGGTGCCACGAAGTCGGCCAGCGAGTAGTTGGGCTTGCCGCTGACCTTGCCGCTCTGCTGGCGCAGGCAGTGGATCTCGCCCAGCGCCCGGGTGCGGGCCTCGTCCTGCCAGAGGCGGATGTCATCGCCGCCGACCCGATTCGCCGGCCACAGGCCGATGACGCCGCGCGCGCGCAGCAGGTCGCCGGCGACCAGGCGATCGAGCATGGCGCGGGCATCGGCGTAGAGGCTGCGCGCGGCTTCGCCGACGACTTCATCCTGCAGGATCTTCGGGTACTTGCCGTGCAGGTCCCAGGAAATGAAGAAGGGCGTCCAGTCGAAATAGTCGATCAGCTCGGCGAGCGTCACCGCTNGGCGGCGGCCCAGTCGGTGTGCAGGCCCTGCGCCACCGCCTGCGGGTAGGGCACGCGCTCGCCACGCGGCTGGCGGTTGTTGATGCGCTCGCGCACCTCGGCGTATTCGCTGCGGCGCTCGGCCAGGAAGGCCGGCTTGAGCTCCTTGCTGAGCAGGGTGGTGACCACGCCGACGGCGCGCGAGGCGTCGGCGACGTAGACCACGCCATCGTTCTTGTACTGCGGGTCGATCTTCACCGCCGTGTGCGCCTTCGAGGTGGTGGCGCCGCCGATCAGCAGGGGAATGCGGAAGTCCTGGCGCTGCATTTCGCGGGCGACATGGACCATTTCGTCCAGCGACGGCGTGATCAGGCCGGACAGGCCGATGATGTCGCAGCGCTCGTCCTTCGCCACCTGCAGGATCTTCTCGCACGGCACCATGACGCCGAGGTCGACGATGTCGTAGCCGTTGCAGCCGAGCACCACGCCGACGATGTTCTTGCCGATGTCGTGCACGTCGCCCTTGACCGTGGCCATGAGGATCTTGCCCTTGGACTGGGCATCGGCGCTCTTCTCGGCCTCGATGAACGGAATCAGGTGCGCCACCGCCTGCTTCATGACGCGTGCCGATTTCACCACCTGGGGCAGGAACATCTTGCCGGCGCCGAACAGGTCGCCGACCACGTTCATGCCGTCCATGAGCGGGCCTTCGATGACGTGGATGGGGCGCGCGACCGACTGTCTCGCCTCTTCCGTGTCCTCGACGATGAAAGTGGTGATGCCCTTCACCAGCGCGTGCTCCAGGCGCTTGCCCACCGGCCATTCGCGCCAGCTCAGGTCCTCGGTGACCGCCTTCGCGCCTTCGCCGCGGTACTGCTCGGCGACTTCCAGCAGGCGCTCGGTGCCGTCGGCGCGGCGGTTGAGGATGACATCCTCGACGCGCTCCTTGAGCTCGGCCGGCAGGTCGTCGTAGATCGCCAGCTGGCCGGCGTTGACGATGCCCATGGTGAGGCCGTTGCGGATGGCGTGGTACAGGAACACCGAGTGGATGGCCTCGCGCACCGGCTCGTTGCCGCGGAACGAGAACGACACGTTGGAGATGCCGCCGGAGATCTTCGCCCACGGCAGCTCGCGCTTGATGAAGGCGCAGGCGTTGATGAAGTCGACGGCGTAGTTGTTGTGCTCCTCGATGCCGGTGGCGACCGCGAACACGTTGGGGTCGAAGATGATGTCCTCGGGCGGGAAGCCGACCTCGTTCACCAGGATGTCGTAGGAGCGCTTGCAGATCTCGTTCTTGCGCGCCTCGGTGTCGGCCTGGCCCTGCTCGTCGAAGGCCATGACGATGACCGCCGCGCCGTAGCGCATGCACAGGCGGGCCTTGTCCTTGAACTCCTCGACGCCTTCCTTCATGGAAATGGAGTTCACCACCGGCTTGCCCTGCACGCACTTCAGGCCGGCTTCGATGATCTCCCACTTCGAGGAGTCGATCATGATCGGCACGCGGCAGATGTCTGGCTCGGTTGCCACCAGGTTGAGGAAGGTGACCATGGCCTGCTGCGAGTCCAGCATGCCCTCGTCCATGTTGATGTCGATGATCTGCGCGCCGGCCTCGACCTGCCCGCGCGCGATGTCCAGCGCTTCCTGGTAGTTCTCCTCGCGGATCAGGCGGGCGAACTTCTTCGAGCCGGTGACGTTGGTGCGCTCGCCGACGTTCACGAACAGGCTTTCTTCGGTGATGGTGAACGGTTCCAGGCCGGACAGGCGGCAGGCCGGTGTCAGCACCGGCACCTGACGCGGCGGGAACGCCGCCACCGCCTGCGCGATGGCGCGGATGTGCTCCGGCGTGGTGCCGCAGCAGCCACCGACCACGTTGAGGAAGCCGCTGTCGGCGAACTCGCGCAGGATCTCCGCGGTTTCTTCCGGGGTCTCGTCGTACTCGCCGAAAGCATTGGGCAGGCCGGCGTTGGGGTGGGCGCTGACGAAGGTCTCGGCCTTGCCCGCCAGCTCGGCCACGTAGGGACGAAGTTCCTTGCCGCCGAGCGCGCAGTTGAAGCCGATCGAGATCGGCTTCGCGTGCCGCACCGAATGCCAGAAGGCCTCGGCGGTCTGGCCCGAGAGCGTGCGGCCGGAGGCGTCGGTGATGGTGCCGGAGATCATGATCGGCAGCTCGAAGCCGAGCTCGTCGTAAACATCCTGCACCGCGAAGATGGCGGCCTTGGCGTTGAGCGTGTCGAACACGGTCTCGATCAGGATGATGTCGGCACCACCCGCGATGAGCGCGCGCGTGGCCTCGCGGTAGTTGTCCGCCAGCTCGTCGAAGCTGATGTTGCGGAAGGCCGGGTTGTTGACGTCCGGCGAGATCGAGCAGGTGCGCGAGGTGGGGCCGAGCACGCCGGCCACGAAGCGCGGCTTGTGCGGTTCGCGCGCGGTCCACTCGTCGGCGACGGCACGGGCGAGGGCGGCGGCCTCCCGGTTCAGCTCGGACACCAGGGTCTCCATGCCGTAGTCGGCCATGGACACGCGGGTGCCGTTGAAGGAGTTGGTTTCCAGGATGTCGGCACCGGCGGCGCAGTAGGCGTCGTGGATACCGCGGATCAGGTCAGGCCTGGTCAGCACCAGCAGGTCGTTGTTGCCCTTGACGTCGCGCGGCCAGTCGGCGAAGCGCTCGCCGCGGTAGTCATCCTCCTGCAGCTTGTGGCGCTGGATCATGGTGCCCATGGCGCCATCGATGATCAGGATGCGTTGGGAGAGGGCCTGCTGCAGGGCCTGTAGGCGGGCGTCGCGGGTCATGAGCTGCGGTGCGTATCCGGAAAAACGGACGCAAAGTGTAACAGATGGCGCCCGGGCGCCACCTCCGCGGCGGGTGTATACTGTCGCCCCTTCAAGCAAGCGGATCGAGAGAGCAGTCCATGAGTGAAGCAGCCGAAGTCCTGGCGGGCGAAGCGGTCACCTCCAATCTGGTCATCACCGAGGGTGCGCAGGCCTATCTGCGCGAGCTGCTGGCCAGGCAGAGCAGCACCGGCATCGGCGTGCGTGTCTTCGTCGAGAACCCGGGCACGCCGCGCGCCGAATGCTGCATGGCCTACTGCACGGCCGGCGAGGAACAGGAAGACGACGTGCGCATCGACTTCGAGGGCTTTCCCGCCTTTGTCGACGGGCGCTCCGTGCCCTACCTGGTCGATGCCGTCATCGACTTCAACAAGGACCGCATGGGCGGGCAGCTGACCTTCAAGGCGCCGCGCTCCAAGGTGCCGAACATCTCGTCCGACAGTCCGATCGAAGAGCGCATCAACCATGTGCTGTTCAGCGAGGTCAATCCCGGCCTGGCCGCCCACAACGGCAGCGTGAGCCTGCTCGAGTGCTACCAGGACCCGGAGGAGGGCTGGATCGCCGTGCTCAAGTTCGGCGGTGGCTGCCAGGGCTGCTCGGCGGTGGACATGACCCTCAAGCAGGGCGTGGAGACCACGCTGAAGGCGCATATTCCCGAGCTGGCGCGGGTCACCGACTCGACCGACCACAGCAAGAAGGACAACGCCTACTTCAAGTGAGCCGCGGCCCGAGGAGGCCCCGTCCCTGACAACGCAGCCAGTCCGGCGCGTTTTCGGGAGCGGGGCCTTCGTGTTTCTGCCATCCGGTGCAGGTGTCGGGGCGGGGTCTTACCTTGCCCTGGTCTCGGGCAGCAACAGGCCGGCGCTGATGACGCCGGTGGCCAGCTCGATGAGCTTGCGCAGTGACTCCGGGTCGCGGCGCAGGCTGTCGTTGCGCCAGCCCAGGCTGATCATGCCGTTCCACGACGCCCACAGCGCGGTCGCCAGTTCGCGCGGGTCGGCGGGCCGGATCAGGCCGGCGTCCATGCCGGTTCTGAGGGCGTTGACCATGCGCTCGTTCTGTTCATCCACACGGCGCGCGATCTGCGCGTTCATTTCCACGCTGGCGGCATTGCGCGCCTGTTCGGGCGGAAAGGCCAGCAGCCGGAAATAGTCCGGATAGTCCAGGTAGAACTTCAGATACTCCGCCGCCGCCGCCTGAAGCTGCTCGACCGGCGACACCGGCGCCGTGTAGGCGCGGTCCATGTA
>NZ_PTQZ01000106.1 GCF_002943415.1 Amnimonas aquatica
GGTGGCGGTCCAGGGTCCGTGGCGACAGGCTCAGCATGCCGGCGAGGTCGGTCAGCGTGAGCATGCCGTCGCCGGCGTCGCGCAGCATGGTGCGCACCCAGTCAGCCATGCCGCCGCCGCGGATGATCTGGTGCGCCATGTCGCGGCAGCGCGCCTCGGCCATGTGCAGCGCGGTGGGGTCGGCCAGGCTGGGCGCCTGCAGGCAGATCTCGCCGGGGAAGCGCATGTAGAGCAGGGGGCGGGCATCGTGCGTGAAGTGGCAGCGCGCACCGGTCAGCTCCTCGTAGCGGGCAATGTGGCGCGGTTCCGGGAAGGGCAGGTGGAGATCGTAGGCGGGCAGCTGGCCCTGCAGCAGCTCGCGCACCTCCCAGTGCGTGGCCGAGGCGATGGCTTCGAAATGCAGCAGCTGGCAGGCGCGGCTCATCGGCATGACCGGCTCGAAGCTGACCAGCAGGTGATCATCCTGGCGCTGGGTGCGCATGCGGAACGGCGGCATGATGAGCTGGAAGAAGCGCGCGATCAGCCCCAGCGCGTATTCCACGCTGGGGCTGCTGAGCATGGCGTAGCCGACCATGTTGTGTGAAGTGAGCTTGATCACCCGGCCCAGGTCCAGCGCCAGGTCGGGCCGGCCGGTGGTTTCCAGCAGGGCGTGCACCAGCCGCTCGACATGTGCCAGCGGCAGCGTGGCCTCGGGCGCGTGCAGCTGTCCCGGGGTGATGCCGGCGCGCTCCAGCCAGGCCGAGACCGGCATGCCCTGCTGCAGCATGAAGTCGCAGAGGCGGGCGTAGTAGCGCGCGGGAATGGGGACGGTGGTCTTCATCTGGCCGGTTCCGACAAGTGGTTTCCGATGCGGTGAAAATGACAAGTGGTTGTCAGTATATGACAAGCCTCGAGCGGGCGTGCTGCCGACAATGCGGCACCCGGCCGGGTGTTTCCCGGGCGGCTGGCTCACACAAGCGAGAACGACATGAAAACAAGAAATCAGCGACTCCTGGTGCTGGCGGCGCTGCTGACCGCGGCCACGCCTGCCACGGCTCAGAGACTCTGCGTCTATGACCTGCTGGGTGCCCAGGGCGATATCTTCAACATGGCCAAGGACTACGCCGTGCAAGCCGCCAGGGAAGGCGTGAAACTGGAACTGAAGAGCTACACCGACGAACGCGTCGCCACCGAGGACCTGCGTGCCGGCCAGTGCGATGCCCTCATGGCTACCGGTTTCCGCACCCGCATGTTCAACCCGGTCGCCGGCGCCCTTGATTCGCTCGGTGCCACCACGGTCATCCGCAACAACAAGGTCGACATGGCTGCGAGCTACGAAGTCGTGCAGAAAACCGCCCAGACCTTCGCCAATCCGGCCGCCGCTAAGCTCATGGTGCGCGGGAACTACGAGATCGGCGGCATCATTCCCTTCGGTGTCGCCTATCCGGTGGTCAACGACCGCAAGATCAACACCGTCGAAGCGCTGGCCGGCAAGAAGATCGCCGCCTTCGACTACGACAAGGCCCAGGCCATCATGATCGAGCGCATCGGCGCCCAGCCGGTCTCCGCCGACATCACCAGCTTCGCCGGCAAGTTCAACAACGGTTCGGTGGACTTCATCGCCGCGCCGGCCATGGCCTACAAGCCGCTGGAGCTGCACCGCGGCATCGGCAGCAAGGGCGCCATCCAGCGCTTTCCGATCCTGATCCTGACCTACCAGGTGGTGCTCAACCAGAGCAAGTTCCCGGCCGGCTTCGGGCAGAAGTCGCGCGAGTACTGGAACGGCCAGTTCAGTCGTGCCATGGCGCTGATCCAGAAAGCCGAGCGCGACGTGCCGGCGGCGACCTGGGGCGATCTGACGCCGGACAACATGATCAAGTACACCGTCATGCTGCGCGATGCCCGCATCGACATCGCGGAACAGGGTGTCTATGACAAGCAGGGTCTGAAGATCATCAAGCGCGTGCGCTGCAGCCTGAACGCCGCAGACTCCGAGTGCGCCACCAACAGCGAGAACTGGTGATGAACCAGGCCGGAGCCGTTTGGCTGCGCGCTGTCAGCGAGCCTGTAGCGGCGGCTCCGGCCGATCATGCGCGAGACTGGCTGCCGGTGCAGCGGCGTGCGCGCGAGCGCATGCTGGGTGTGCTGCAGGTGGCCGAGCAGATGCTGGTGCTGCTCGGTCCCGAGCAGATATCGATTCCCCGCGTCGCGCAGGCGGCGGGGGTACCCCGGGCGACCATCTATGCCTGTTTCGCGGACAAGTACGCGCTGTTCTGCTGCCTGACCGAACGGCATCTCGGCCGGCTGGCGGAGCGGGTGAGCGGGCTGGGTGAGCTGGGACGCGCGCGGCCCTGGCAGGACCATGTGCGCTGGCTGGTCAACGGCATCGCGGATTACTGCCAGGCCAACCCGGTGGTGGCCGTGCTCGTCCTGGGCGGTCCTTACAGTCGCGCCGGCGGGCTGGTGCAGGCATCCATGCAGGAGGTTATCGCGGAGCGGCTGCGCCAGGCGCTGGCCGGCCTGCGCGAGCCGTTGCGCCTGCCCGAGCGTCCGGACGCCACGCTGCATGCCGTCGGCACGGCGTTCGCGCTCATGCGCCATGACTACTGTCGCAACGGGCGCATCTCGGAGTCCACCCGGCAGGCGGTGGTCGAGGCCGTGATCTTCTGTCTGCAGGGCTGGCAGGCCGGCCGCTGAGGGCCGGCGCCGCCGCCCTTCAGGTCAGGCCAGCGTCGCGATCTTCTCGCGCTGCGCCGCCAGTGCCGCCTGGGCGCGCTGGTTGTCGGCGATCTTCTCGCGCTCCTTGGCCACTACCTCGGCCGGTGCGCGTGCCACGAAGGACTCGTTGCCGAGCTTGGCCTCGACACGTGCCACCTCCTGACCCAGACGCGCGATTTCCTTGTCGAGACGTGCCAGCTCGGCGCCGACATCGATCAGGCCGGCCAGCGGTACGCCCAGCGTCATGGCGCCCACGAGCGCGGTCGACACCGGCGGCAGCTCGCCTTCGCTCGCCACCACGGAGATGTCTTCCAGGCGGCCGAGGAAGCGCAGCAGGGCATCCTGGCGTTCGAGGCGGGCGCGATCTTCTGCGGAGGCATTGGCGACCAGCAGCGGCAGCGGTTTGCCCGGCGAGATGCCGAGCTCGCCACGGATGTTGCGCAGCCCGGAGATCACCTGCTGCAGCCACGCCACCTCGGCGGCCGCCTTGGCATCCACGCGCGACAGGTCCGGCTCGGGGAAGCGTGCCAGCATCAGGAAGGCGGGTGCGCTGGCGGCCTCCGTCGTGGAGAGCGCCAGCGGCTTCACGCGCTGCCAGATCTCTTCGGTGATGAACGGCATCAGCGGGTGGGTCACGCGCAGGATGGCCTCGAGCACGCGCACCAGCGTGCGTCGGGTGGCACGCTGCGCGGCTTCGCTGGCCTGATGCTGAGAAGCGCCGCCTTCGGCCAGCACCGGCTTGGTCAGCTCCAGGTACCAGTCGCAGTACTCGTTCCAGACGAAGTCGTAGATGCCCTGCGCGGCGAGGTCGAAGCGGTATTCGCCGATGTGCGCGATCACCGCCGCCTCGGTCTCCTGCAGGCGCGAGATGATCCAGCGGTCGGCCAGCGAGCGCTCCAGCGGCAGCGACTCATCCTGGCCGCAGTCCCGGCCCTCGGTCTGCGACAGCACGTAGCGCGCCGCGTTCCAGAGCTTGTTGCAGAAGTTGCGGTAGCCCTCGACGCGGTTCATGTCGAACTTGATGTCGCGGCCGGTCGAGGCCAGCGCGCAGTTGGTGAAGCGCAGCGCGTCGGTGCCGAACGCGCGGATGCCCTCCGGGAATTCCTTACGCGTGGCCTTCTCGATCTTCGCCGCCATCTGCGGCTGCATGAGGCCGGTGGTGCGCTTGGCGACCAGGTCGTCGAGGCTGATGCCGTCGATGATGTCCAGCGGGTCGAGCACGTTGCCCTTGGACTTGGACATCTTTTGGCCTTCGCCATCGCGCACCAGGCCGTGCACGTAGACCACCTTGAACGGGATCTGCGGCGTGCCGTCGGCGTTCTTCATGAAGTGCATGGTCATCATGATCATGCGCGCGACCCAGAAGAAGATGATGTCGAAACCGGTCACCAGCACGTCGGTGGGGTGGAAGGTGCGCAGCTCCGGCGTGTCGTCCGGCCAGCCCAGCGTGGAGAAGGTCCACAGCCCCGAGCTGAACCAGGTGTCGAGCACGTCGTCGTCCTGGCGCAGTGCCACGTCCGCGCCGAGGCCGTGCCTGGCGCGCACCTCGGCTTCGCTGCGGCCGACATAGACACGGCCCTCGGCGTCGTACCAGGCCGGAATGCGGTGGCCCCACCAGAGCTGGCGCGAGATGCACCAGTCCTGGATGTCGCGCATCCAGGCGTAGTACATGTTCTGGTACTGCTCGGGCACGAATTTGATGCGGCCGTCCTCGACCGCTTCCAGTGCCGGCTTGGCGAGCACGGAGGCCTTCACGTACCACTGGTCGGTGAGCCAGGGCTCGATCACCACGCCCGAGCGGTCGCCGGTCGGCACCTTGAGCGCGTGCGGCTTGATCTCCTCCAGCCAGCCGTCGGCCTCGGCCTCGGCGACGATGCGCTTGCGCGCCACGAAGCGGTCGAGGCCGGCGTAGGCTTCCGGGCAGGCCTCGCCGGGCAGCGGCGCGAAGCTGCCGCCGGCCATGACCTCGAAGGTCGCGAGGATGGCGGCGTCGCGGTCGAGCACGTTGACCAGCGGCAGGTCGTGGCGCTTGCCGACCTCGTAGTCGTTGAAGTCGTGCGCCGGCGTGATCTTCACGCAGCCGGTGCCGAAGTCCTTGTCGACGTAGGTGTCGGCGACCACCGGAATCAGGCGGCCGGTCACCGGCAGGCGGATCTGCCGGCCGACCAGGTGCCGGTAGCGTTCATCTTCCGGATGCACGGCCACGGCGGTGTCGCCGAGCAGGGTTTCCGGACGCGTGGTGGCCACCACCAGGTAGTCCTGGCCTGCCTCGCCGCGCACGCCAGCCGCCGAGTCGGCGAGCGCATAGCGGAAGTGCCACATGGAACCGGTCTTCTCTTCCGACAGCACTTCCAGATCGGAGATGGCGGTGTGCAGCTTCGGATCCCAGTTCACCAGGCGCTTGCCACGGTAGATCAGGCCGTCCTCGTGCAGGCGCACGAAGGCCTCCTGCACGGCGCGCGACAGGCCCTCGTCCATGGTGAAGCGCTCGCGCGACCAGTCCACCGACGAGCCCAGGCGACGGATCTGGCGGGTGATGGTGCCGCCCGATTCCGCTTTCCATTCCCAGACCTTCTCCAGGAACTGTTCGCGGCCGAGGTCGTGGCGGTTGATGCCCTGCGCGGCGAGCTGGCGCTCGACCACCATCTGGGTGGCGATGCCGGCATGGTCGGTGCCCGGCTGCCACAGCGTGTTGTGGCCGCGCATGCGGTGGAAGCGGATCAGCGCGTCCATGATGGCGTTGTTGAAGCCGTGGCCCATGTGCAGCGACCCCGTGACGTTGGGCGGCGGGATCATGATGCAGTAGGGCGTGCCCTGGCCGGAGGGCTTGAAGCAGCCGGCGGCCTCCCATTGCTCGCTCCAGCGGCGTTCGATGTCGGCGGGGTTGAAAGTCGGTTCCATGGTCTCACTCGTCACGTCGTCGGCCGGCCGGAGGCGGTTCCGGGCACGCAGGTGGCCGGTCGCGGTGGCGGGCGGGGGCAGGCAAAGGCGGGATTATAGCCACTCGTGGCGGGCCTGTCGGCTTTCACGTTTTTCCGCGCTTCGACTGGCGAACGTCCGGAGCGTGTACTAAACCGTTATGGAGAGGACCGTCCCGTGTCGGGGCGGTCGAGCAGGCGCACGCCGTTGCGGGCGGGTGCGGGCAACATCGACAACATGGAGGTTCCCATGCGGAAAACGACTTCCCGGATGCTGCGAGCGGCATCCGTCATCGCCATATGCGCCTTCGTCGCGGGCGCCGAGAAGTGCCGGCCGGCAGAGGACCTGACGCCAGGGCTCATGGGCACGGACGCCAACCAGAACGGTATCCGTGACGACATCGATCGGCTCATCACCGAGAAATACGCATCCACG
>NZ_PTQZ01000107.1 GCF_002943415.1 Amnimonas aquatica
CAGCATGGCCAGCACCACCACGGCCACGGTGAGCACGGTCATGATGGTGCGGCGCAGGGTTTCGGTCAGCGAGATATCGACGATCTCGACCGGGTCGGCGCGACGCAGCTTGCGGAAGTTTTCGCGGATACGGTCGAAGACCACGATGGTGTCGTTCAGCGAGTAGCCGATCAGCGCCAGCACGGCGGCCAGCACGGTGAGGTCGAAGGGCCAGCCGAAGAGCGAGAACACGCCGAGCGTGAACAGCACGTCGTGGATCAGCGAAACCACGGCGCCGACGGAGAACTTCCAGCGGTAGCGCACGGCGATGTAGGCCATCATCATCAGCATGGCGAAGCCCATGGCCATGAGCGACTGCGCGTAGAGCTCGTCGCCGACCTGGGAGCCGACGCTGTCGATCTGCAGCACCGTGGCACGGTTGTCCGGGGTGGACACGATGTCGACGATGCGGTTGCCGACCAGCGTGGCCTCGCCCGGCTGCGGCGGCAGGCGCACCTGCACCGAATGGGCATCGCCAAGGTACTGCACCACGGCATCCTCGATGCCCGCCCCTGCCAGCGCGCTGCTGATCTGGGCCTGGTGCGCCGGCTCCTGGAAGCGCAGCTCGACGGAGGTGCCGCCGGTGAAGTCGAGGCCGAGGTTGAGGCCCTTGGTCACCAGCGACACCAGACCGATCAGCACCATCGCGGCGGAGAAGATCGCCATGCCGCGGCGGAAACGCATGAAACGGATGATGCGTACTTCTTCAGTCATGACGAACTCTCAGATACTCAGGCGGCTGACGCGACGGCCGCCGTAGGCCAGCTGCACGATGGCGCGCGTCACCGTGATGGCCGTGAACATGGAGGTGGCGATACCGATGGCCAGCGTCACCGCGAAGCCCTTGATCGGACCGGTGCCGATGCCGAACAGGATGATGGCCACGATCAGGGTGGTCAGGTTGGCATCGAGAATGGTGCCGTAGGCTCGGTCATAGCCGGCCACGATGGCGGCCTGGGGCGACAGGCCCCGCCGTATCTCCTCGCGGATGCGCTCGCAGATCAGCACGTTGGCATCGACCGCCATGCCGATGGTGAGCACGATGCCGGCGATGCCGGGCAGCGACAGGGCGGCGCCAAGGGCGCCCATGACCGCCACCAGGATGGCCACGTTGAGGAACAGCGCGACATTGGCGATGAGACCGAAGCCCTTGTAGACCGCCAGCATGATCAGCGCCACCAGCAGGAAACCGAGCTGGGTCGAGAACATGCCCTTCTCGATGTTGTCCTGGCCGAGACTGGGGCCGATGGTGCGCTCCTCGACGAAGTACATGGGCGCCGCCAGGGCGCCGGCGCGCAGCAGCAGCGCCAGCTCCTGCGCTTCGACCGGCGAATCCAGACCGGTGATGCGGAACTGCGAGCCGAGCATGGACTGCACGGTGGCGACGTTGATGACGCGGCGCTCGATGTAGGGTTCGCGAATCTCGACGGCCTTGCCCTCGGCATCGGTCTCGTAGCGCAGGCGCTGCTTGTTCTCGACGAACAGCACCGCCATCTGGCGACCGACCGAATCACGGGTGGCATCGGCCATCAGGCGGCCGCCACGGGTGTCGAGGTTAATGTTGACCTGCGGGCGCGAGTATTCGTCGAAGCTGGACTGGGCGTTGGTGACGCGCTCGCCGGTGACGATCTTGCGGCGCTCCAGCAGCACCGTGCCGCCACGATTGAAATTGAAACGCTCGGCGCCGGCCGGCACCGAGAAGCCGGTGTCGGCGGCCTGGCTGGTGAAGCGGAACTCCAGGCTGGCGGTGCGGCCGAGGATGCGCTTGGCTTCCGCGGTGTCCTGCAGGCCGGGCAGCTCGACCACGATGCGGCTGGCGCCCTGGCGCTGGATCACCGCTTCGGCGACACCCAGCTCGTTGATGCGGTTGCGCAGCGTGGTGAGGTTCTGGTTGACGGCGTAGTTGGTGATCTCGGTGCGCTTCTCGGGCGTGAAGTCCAGGCGCAGGGCGGGACCGTCGTCGCTGCTCACCGGGGTCAGCGTGAACTCGGAGAACTGGCGGCGCAGCACATCCTGGCCGGCATCACGGTCCTTCGCGTTGGCGAAACGCACCTCCAGCAGGCCGCCCGGCTGTTCGGCGACCGCGCGGTAGGCCACGCTGGCGTCGCGGAACTGCTTCTTGATGTCGGTGACGTAGGTTTCCTGACGCTGCTCCAGGGCCTTGGCAACATCGACCTCGAGCTTGAAGTGGACACCGCCGCGCAGGTCGAGGCCCAGCTTCATGGGCTTGGCGCCAATGCTGCTCAGCCACTCCGGCGTGGTCGGCGCCAGGTTCAGCGCCACCACGTAGTTCTCGCCCAGGGCGCGGCGCAGCACGGCCTGTGCCTGCACCTGATCCTCCGGCGTCTTGAGACGGACCAGCACGCCCTTGGCCTGGACCTCGTCGCCATGGTGGGCGATCTTCGCCTCATCGAGCGCGATGGCCGCGCGCTTGAGCAGGGCCTCGTCGATCGGCGTCGCCGCCTGGGCGCCGGAGACCTGCAGCGCCGGCTCGTCCGGGTACAGGTTGGGCAGCGAGTAGAGGATACTGATGATCATCACGAGGACGATCAGGACATACTTCCAGGCGGGAAAACGCATGCGGATACCTGTCGACAGCAATCAGCGGAAATGAATGCCCCCGGACAAGCCGGGGGCGGGCAGCCTCAGAGGCTCTTCAGCGTGCCCTTGGGCAGGCTGGCGATGACCGAGACCTTCTGGATCTTCACTTCCAGGTTGTCGTTGATCTCGACCACGGCGAAGTCGCCCTCCAGCTTGACGATGCGGCCGAGCAGGCCGCCGGCGAACACCACCTCGTCGCCCTTCTGCAGGCCGTCGATCAGCGCGCGGGCTTCCTTCTGGCGCTTGGCCTGCGGACGCCACAGCAGGAAGTAGAAGATCAGCAGGAAGCCGAGCAGCATGACGATCTGGCCAGTGGCGCCCGGGCCGGCGGCCGGTGCGGTGTTGGCGTAGGCATCGGCAATGAAGAAGCTCATGGAAATACTCCGGTTCTATCAGTTCAAAGGGGGTGTGGGCAGGCCGCGGCGGGCATAGAAGTCATCCACGAAGGGCTGCAATCTACCGTGTTCGATGGCCTCGCGCAAACCGGCCATGAGTCGCTGGTAATAGCGCAGATTGTGGATGGTGCCGAGCTGCGCGCCGAGCATTTCCCCGCACTTGTCGAGGTGGTGCAGATAGGCGCGCGAGAAGCCCGTGCAGGCCTCGCAGTCGCAGTGCGGATCGAGCGGGCCGGTATCGGTCTTGTACTGGCTGTTGCGGATGCGCACGATGCCGTCGGTGACGAAATAGTGACCGTTCCTGGCGTTGCGGGTGGGCATGACGCAGTCGAACATGTCGATGCCGCGGCGCACGCCCTCGACCAGGTCCTCCGGCTTGCCCACGCCCATGACATAGCGCGGCTTGTCCGCCGGCAGGTGCCCGGGCAGGAAGTCGAGGATGCGGATCATGTCCTCCTTGGGCTCGCCCACCGACAGCCCGCCGATGGCGTAGCCGTCGAAGCCGATCGCCTGCAGGCCGTCCAGCGACTTCAGGCGCAGGTCCTCGTACATGCCGCCCTGGACGATGCCGAACAGCGCGTTGGGGTTGTCGCCATGGGCACCCTTCGAGCGCTTCGCCCAGCGCAGCGACAGCACCAGCGAGCGGTCGGCCTCCTCGTGCGTGGCCGGGTACGGCGTGCACTCGTCGAAGATCATGACGATGTCGGAGCCGAGGTCACGCTGGATGCGCATGCTCTCCTCCGGGCTCAGGAACACCTTGCTGCCGTCCACCGGCGACTGGAAGCGCACGCCCTCCTCGGTGATCTTGCGCAGCTTGCCGAGGCTGAACACCTGGAAGCCGCCGGAATCGGTGAGGATGGGCCCCTGCCACTGGGTGAAGTCGTGCAGGTCGCCATGCGCCTTGATGATCTCCGTGCCCGGGCGCAGCCAGAGGTGGAACGTGTTGCCGAGGATGATCTCGGCGCCGATGGCGTGGATGTCGCGCGGCAGCATGCCCTTGACCGTGCCGTAGGTGCCGACCGGCATGAACGCCGGGGTCTGCACGGTGCCGCGCGCGAACGTCAGTTCGCCGCGCCGGGCCTTGCCGTCGGTGGCTTTCAGGGTGAATCGCATCAGGACTCCCGGCCCGCGCCGGGGCGGGTCACGAACATGGCATCGCCATAGCTGAAGAAGCGGTAGCGCGCGCTCACGGCCTCGGCGTAGGCCGCCAGCACCGCCTCGCGCCCGGCCAGCGCCGACACCAGCATGAGCAGGGTCGATTCGGGCAGGTGGAAATTGGTGATCAGGGCATCGATCAGCTGCCAGCGGTAGCCGGGCGCGATGAAGATGCGGGTGTCGCCCGCGAACGGCGCCAGCGTGGCGGCGGCATCGCCGCTGCCGGCCGGGAAGCCGGCGGCCAGCGACCAGCCTTCCGGATCGACGCCCTGCCCCGCCCAGGCCGCCGACTCCAGCGCACGCACGCTGGTGGTGCCGACCGCGATGACACGACCGCCGCGCGCCTTCGCCGCCTGCACGGCGGCGACGACATCGGCGCCGACGGTGAGCCACTCGGCATGCATGACATGGTCGCGGATGTCATCGGCACGCACCGGCTGGAAGGTGCCGGCGCCGACATGCAGGGTCACGAACGCCGTCTCGACGCCGTGCGCGCGCAGGGCATCGAGCAGCGGCTGGTCGAAGTGCAGGCCGGCCGTGGGCGCCGCCACCGAGCCGGCATCGCGGGCATAGACGGTCTGGTAGCGCTCGCTGTCCGAGGCTTCGGCGGCACGGCCGAAGTACGGCGGCAGCGGCATTTCGCCCAGGCGCGCCATCAGCGCCTGCCAGGGCTCGTCGGCCTCGAGCAGGAACAGGTCGCCCTCGCGGCCGGCCATGCGCACGGCGCTGCCGTCAGCCAGATGCAGCACGCCGCCCGGCTTCGGCGACTTGCTGGCGCGAACATGGGCCAGCGCCCGCGTCGGTGCCGGCAGGCGCTCGACCAGGATCTCCGCCTGGCCGCCGGTCTCCTTGCGGGCGAACAACCGCGCCGGCATGACCCGGGACTGGTTGAACACCAGCAGGTCGCCCGGCCGCAGCAGACCGAGCAGGTCGCGGAAAGCGGCATGGCGGAAGCCGCCGCTGTCGCCATCCAGGCAGAGCAAGCGCGAGGCGCTGCGCTCCGCCAGCGGATAGCGGGCGATCAGCGCGTCGGGAAGCTCGAAAGTGAAGTCGCTGCGGTGCATGCCGGTTCCGGCGGGGAAAAATCGGGCGCGCAGTATAGCAGTGCCATGCGCAACGGCGAGGCCGGTCGCCGGCACGCCGCCTTGACCGGCCGACCTCCCCCGCTATAATCCGCCGACCCTCCCGGGCCGGGATGGCGGAACTGGTAGACGCAGCGGACTCAAAATCCGCCGGTGGAGACATCGTAAGGGTTCGATTCCCTTTCCCGGCACCACGACTCCCGCACCGGACGCAGCCCGAAACCGGACACCCGCGCCGGACGCTGCCCCTCGTGATGCTCGCGCCTCGCCTCCCAGGCCGCCTTCAGCCGGTGGAACGGCACCGTCGGATACAGGTGATGCACCAGATGCCGGTTCTGCCCGGCCATCAGCACCGTCAGCAGCGTGTCACGGCCCTCGCGCAGCGAGCTGGCGCCGTAGATGTCGTCTTTCTGCAGCACATCGTGCGGATGGTGCGGCAGGAACACGAACACGAACACGATCAGCCACAGTCCCGCCCGCGACGACAGGAACCAGAACACGAAGAGCTCCGGCCCGGTGAAATGGAACAGCAGGGCCAGCGCCGCCAGGCCGAGCACGAACTGGCAGAGCACCTGCCTGACCTCGCGCGGCGGGCGCGTGCCCGCCTTCCTCAGGTACTGCGGCAGATAGAAGACCTCGAAGAACGGCCACAGCAGCAGCGGCCCGTACCAGCGTCCGGTCAGCATGCGGTCCGGATCGTTGTCGTGCTCGTTGGTGAAACGGTGGTGCTGCATGTGCCCCCAG
>NZ_PTQZ01000108.1 GCF_002943415.1 Amnimonas aquatica
CTCTCCGCCGGCCTGCTGCAGGCCGCCCCCCAGCCTGTCGCCCCGGCCGCCGCGCCGGCAGCGGTCAACAGCCACGCCCTCGCTCATGGCCAGCAGGCGGGCGGTTTCACCGGCCCGGACGCCGTGCGCCAGGTCACCATCGCCGAGGCGCGCAAGCTCAAGGATGACACGGCGGTGAAGGTGCGCGGCCACTTCGTGCGCTCGCTGGGCGGTGACAAGTACGAGTTCCGCGACGACACCGGCAGCATCACCGTCGAGGTCGATCACGAGGACTGGCGTGGCCAGCAGGTGACGCCGGCCGACCTGGTGCTGGTCACCGGCGAAGTCGACAAGGGCCTGCGCAAGGTCGAGCTGGATGCCGACAGGGTGGATATCCTGCGCAAGTGACCTGAGGCGAACGAAAAAGGGGCCCGAGGGCCCCTTTTTTCATTCCGCTGCATCAGCCCCAGGCTTTCTCCAGGATGGCCAGGATTTCCTCGCGGTCGGCCTCCTTGGGGTTGATGATGATGGAGCCGTCATCGATCGTGAGGTCGGCGATCTGCGCCAGCTGTTCGCGGCTGACCTTGCCGGTTTCCTGCAGGGTGCGCGGCAGCTTGCAGCGGGCGTGGATCTCGTCGCGCAGGCGGCGGATCTCGGCGATGGCGCGGTCGGCGCGCTGCGCCGCCGGCGTGGCGGCGTAGACTTCGGCGCCGGCCAGCGGCAGCAGCAGCTCGGCGATGCGGTCGCCGTTGACTTCCTTGTTGTACTCCAGCGCATAGGGCAGGAACAGGTTCATGCACAGGCCGTGCGGCAGGTGGCAGACCGCGCCCAGCGAATGGCCGAGCGCGTGCACCAGGCCCACCATGGCGTTGGAGAACGCCACGCCGGCCATGGTCGAGGCCTGCGCCAGCTCCAGGCGGCCGTCGGCATCGGCAGGGTTGTCCAGCACGTGCAGCAGGTTGTCGCTGATCTTGCGGATGGCGCCCTGGGCGTAGGCATCGCTGATCGGGTTGTGCGCCAGGCAGGTGAAGGCCTCGACCGCGTGGGTGAGGGCGTCCATGCCGGTCATGGCGGTGATGTGCGCCGGCAGCGTCAGCGTCATGCGCGAGTCGAGCACGGCGGCGTTGGGCATCAGGAAGTAGGACATGAAGGGCATCTTCACGCCCTTCTCGGTGTCGGAGATGACCGCGATGGCGGTGGTTTCCGAGCCCGTGCCGGAGGTGGTCGGCACCACGAACAAGGGCTTCAGCGGGCGCTTGAGCACATGCGCGCCGGAGTAGGCGAGCAGGTCGTCGCCACCTTCGGAAACGAGGATGTTCACGGCCTTGCTGGTGTCGATCACCGAGCCGCCGCCGATGGCGATCAGGGCATCGCAGCCGGCGTCGCGGTAGGCCTGGGCCGCGGCGCGCACGGTCTGCAGCGAGCTGTCCGGCGGCACGTCGTCGAAAATGGCGGCGATCTGCGCGCCGGCGGCAGCGAAGGCGGCCTCGACATGGCTGAGCAGGCCGACGCCGCGCACGCCCTTGTCGGTGATCACCATGGGGCGCTTCGCGCCCAGGATGTCGAGCTCGAACGGCACGTGCTCGAGGGCGGCGTGGCCGGCGATCACTTTCACCGGGCAGAAGAATTCGTAGTAGGGCTTGGTCATGATCACTTACCTGCGGCCAGCTGAGTAACGAGGGACTTGGTGACCAGCCCGTAGATGCGGGCGGCCTTGGTGATTTTTTCGACGAACGGCACGTCGGTGTAGCGCTTCACCGCCCGCTGCGCGACCAGCTTGGGCAGGATCAGGGTTTCCATCTGGTTCAGGCAGCGCACCAGGCGGATGGCGTGCGACAGGTTGCCGTCCGCGATCATGCGGTCATTGGCGAAGGCCCGCGCGGTGCCCTCCTGGAAGGAGAACACCAGGAAGGCGTGCGCCATGTGCTTGAAGCGGATGGTCAGGTCAGGCTTGCCGACCGGCGCGGAGATCACCTCGGCAACGCCGTGCTCGCCCACGCGCAGGAAAAAGTCGGGGCCGGCGGGAAAGACGGTCATGCTGACCTGGTAGCCGGGCGGAAAGGCCGACAGCTCGCGCTGCACGGTCTCGTCGACGCGGCTGGCGGCGGCCAGTCCGCTGCCGACCACGGCCATCATGGTGGTCACATAGGCTTTCTGGGCTTCGTAGCCCAGGGCTTCCTTGCTGATCTTGTCGGGCAGAATCATGGCTCGCTCGCGCAGGGGGAATCACGGCGAGCGAGTCTAGAGCAATTACTCTATATTTGCCAGCCAGCGCACGTGGTGGCTGCGCTGCGGGTGCTCCGACAGACGGTCGGCGAGCCAGGCCAGGGTCTGCTTCGCTTCTTCGTAGAAGCCCCAGGGCGGGTTCACCACCACCAAGCCGGAGCCGTTCAGGCCTAGGGCGTTGTCGTCGGGCATGACGCAGAGCTCGCAGCTCATCATCTTCGGAATGCCGCTGTTCTGCAGCGCGCGGTAGAAACGCACGATGCTGGCGCGCTGCTTGATCGGGAACCAGGCGGCATAGACGCCGGTGGGCCACTTCGCGTGCGCGGCGGTGAGCAGCTTGACCACCTGCGGGTAGTCGTCGCGCTCGATCTCGTAGGGCGGGTCGATCAGCACTAGGCCGCGCCGCTCCTTCGGCGGAATCAGCGCGGTCAGGCCTTCGTAGGCGTTGCGCTGGTGCACGGCGACGCGGGCGTCATCCTTGAAGTGATGGCGCAGGCTGGCCACTTCGGCGTGCTGCACATCGAGCAGGATGGCGCGGTCCTGCGCGCGCAGCTGCTGCACCGCCAGCCACGGCGAGCCGGGGTAGTCGCTGCGCGCGAAGCGGGCCTGGCGCGCCAGCACCAGGCGCAGGTAGTCGGCGACCCAGGGCGGCGCGCTGCGGTGGTCGTCGAGGCGGTCGATGCCGGCGCGGTATTCGCCGGTCTTCTGCGCCTGCGTGCCGTGCAGGTCGTAGATGCCGGCGCCGGCATGGGTGTCGATGTAGGCGAACGCGGTATCCTTGCGCCGCAGCGAGGCCAGCAGGCCCGTGAGCAGGCTGTGCTTCATGACGTCGGCGAAGTTGCCGGCGTGGAAATGGTGACGATAGTTCATGACAGACTTTTCGGATGCGCAGGCCGCGATGATACCCGCTTTGTCCGGCCATGACTGGCCGGCGCTGATCGAACGCGTGCTCGCGGTGCTGCCCGAGCCCGGCTGGGTGGTGCTGCCGGATGCCCTGCCGGCGGATCTGGTGGCGGCGCTGCGCGAAGAGCTGGTCGCGCGTGATGCCGCCGGTGTCTTGCATGCCGCCGGCATCGGCCGTGGCGCGGCGCATCAGGTGCGCGGCAGCGTGCGCGGCGACCGCATCGCCTGGCTGCAGGCATCGTGGCCGGCGGCGGCGCGCTATCTCGCGCTCATGGACAGCTTGCGGCAGGCGCTCAACCGTGCTTTCTTCCTCGGCCTCGACGAATACGAGGCGCACTACGCCTGCTACGAGCCCGGCGGCTTCTATCGCCGCCATGTCGACCGCCACGCCGGCGGCGCCGACGGACAGGGGCAGCGCGTGATCTCGACGGTGTGCTACCTCAGCGAGCCGGGCTGGCCGGCGGATGCCGGCGGCGAGCTGCTGCTGCATCCGGAGGGGCATGATGATCCGGTCAGGGTCCGGCCGGAGGGCGGCACTCTGCTGGTGTTCCGCAGCGACAACCTGCCGCACGAGGTGCTGGCGGCGAACCGGCAGCGGCTCAGCATCGCGGGCTGGATGCGCACGCGTGGCGACTGAGCGCTGCGGTTGATCTTGAAAAGGGCCGGGTTACTGCAGCGCCGACGCCGGCACCACCGGCAGCACCACGCTCGACGGGTATTCCGCGCTGTTGTGGATGGTGATCGCGCCGAGCAGGCCCTTGAGCAGCGTCGGCAGCGGCTGCAGGCCCTGGCCCACGTTGCTGGCGCTGATCGCTACGCGCAGCTGGTGGCCCTTGGCGATCATGGCGCTGGTCGGGAAGATCTCGACCGGCAGCAGCATGGGCTCGTTCGGCTTCACCGGCAGCACGGAGGCCTTGGTGAACGGGTGCCAGGGCTGGATCATCTCGTCGCCGATGTAGCGCGAGCGGCTTTCATCCACCGCGCGCAGCGAGGCGGTGAGCAGGCCGTTGGACAGCGGCGCCGACTTGCCGGTGGCCGGATCGTAGTCGGACACGCGCACCGACAGGCCGGACTCCAGCGCCGTGGTGGAGATCCAGATGTCGGCCTGGATCGGGCCGTTGATGTAGTAGTCCTCGGTCATCACCGGCGTGCTGAACACGGCGGACGGCACCTGGTCGGCGCCGTCGTCGGTGAAGCAGGGCAGCGGCAGCAGGCCGAGCAGGCCGGCGGTCCACTGCGACAGGCTCTGCGAGCAGATGCCTCCGATCGGGTGCTGGATCACCATGGAGGTTGCTTCGTCGCCCGTCGGCGCGGTGGCGTTCAGCGACTTGTCGCCGCGCAGGAACAGGCGCTCGGCGCGCACCTGCGGGTGCGGCCAGTCGGTGGTGGTGACGTAGCGCTCCAGGCCCTTCACGTACTGGGTCACGTTGGGTATCTTGTCGGCACCCACGTCCAGGCCTTTCACGTACTGGTCGAACCAGTGCAGCAGGATGTGGTTCATGGCCGGCACGCCATCGGCGGGCAGGCCGTCATCGGGCACGCCGGCGGCCGCGATGTGGCTCCACGGGCCGATCAGCAGCTTGGTCGGCACGCGGTCTTTCAGGCGCTCGAACCACATCGGCTCGCTGCGCTGGAACAGGTCGTGCAGGCCGCCGACGACGAAGGTCGGCACCTTGATGCTGGCGGCCTGCTCGATGGGCGAGCGCACGCGCCAGAAGTCGCCGTCGTAGACGGTGTTCTCTTCGCCGAGCAGGGCCTTGAGGATGGTCGGCACCTGGAAGCCGAGCACGGCGCCGAGCAGGTGCTCGACCAGCGTCTGCACGCCCATGGCCGGGTCGGCCTGCAGCGCCGCGAAGTCGAAGATGCCCAGGCCGGTGACCAGGCCCATCCAGATGGGAATGAAGGTCGGGTTGACCTGGCCGCCGGTGAACACGATGTCGCGGTAGCCATCGCCGATGGGCACGATGGGGAAGGCGGCCTTCACCGCCGGGTGCTGCTGCGCCGCCGTCAGCACGCTGGTGATGCCGAGGTAGGACACGCCGTAGAGGCCGATGCGGTCGTTCGACCAGGGCTGGCTGACGACCCAGTCCACGACTTCCGCGTAGTCGCCCTGCTCGTCTTCGCCGAAGGCCGCCCAGGTGCCGCCGGAGTTGCCGGTGCCGCGCACGTCGACGATCACCGTGGCGTAGCCGTGGCGCGTCATGTAGGGGTCGGCGCCGCCGATGGCGGACACGAACTGCCCCATCACCAGGTTGTAGGAGGTCTGCACCAGGATCACCGGGAACGGGCCGGCGGCGGCCTGGCCGCTCTCGTCGGCCGGCAGGGTGACGCTGACGGCGAGCCTGACGCCGTCACGCATGGTGATGAACTGGGTCGGCAGGGCGGTGCCGCCGGCATGCGTCATGGGCGGGTCGTAGTCGGTCCACACCGCCTTGGCATTGCCGGCGCTGCGGCCGTAAGGCTGGCTGGTTTCGCCGCGGGTGCCCAGCGTGGTGGCCTTGCTGGCGGAGGCCGAGGGGCTGCCGTCGCCGCCACCGGAGGAGGATGAGCCGCCGCAGGCGGCGAGGCCGGTGGCGAGCAGCAGGATGCTGGCGTAGCGCAGGCAGTGGCGCATGAGCATGGGACGTGTCCTCCTGACGCCAGGGCCTGGCGGCCGTGCTGGGCATTTTTTGTTCTGGGGCGCGAATCATGATTCTGGCATGCGCCGTTGTCAACAGTGCGTGCCGGCGTCAGCC
>NZ_PTQZ01000109.1 GCF_002943415.1 Amnimonas aquatica
CGGCAGCTGGCCGCTGACCAGATGCAGGTCGGAGGCGCCGGCGTGGCGGGCCTGGTGCCAGGCGGCGAGCAGCCAGTCGGGCAGCGTCATGGCGGGGAAGGTCATGGCGATGGCTCTCCGGCTTTGCGACAATCGCCGCTCAAGTGAAGACCAGCCCCGAGGGGAGCGCCAGTCATGTCATCCGCCGATACAACGCCCGGCACATTGCCAGTGCAGGCAGCGCAGGCCCTGGCCGAGCGCCGCCAGGCCGTGCTGGTGCGGGTGCGCGCGGCCGAGGTGCGGGCGGGGCGGCCGGAAGGCGGCGTGGCCCTGCTGGCGGTGAGCAAGCTGCAGCCGGCGGCCGCCGTGCGCGCGCTGGCGCAGGCCGGGCAGACGGCTTTCGGCGAGAACTACGTGCAGGAGGCTGTCGACAAGATGGCCGAGCTGGCCGATCTGCCGCTGCAGTGGCACCTCATCGGGCCGCTGCAGAGCAACAAGACCCGCGTGGTGGCCGAGCATTTCGACTGGGTGCATTCGCTCGACCGCCTGAAGATCGCCGAGCGGCTGTCGGCGCAGCGTCCGCCGGGCATGGCACCGCTGCAGGTGTGCATACAGGTCAACATCGACGACGAAGACAGCAAGTCCGGCTGCGCGCCCGCCGACCTGCCGGCGCTGGCGGCGGCGGTCATGCGCCTGCCCGGCCTGCGCCTGCGCGGGCTGATGTGCATTCCCCGCCCCGGCAACACCGCCGCGCTCGCCGGTCTCGCCGAGACAGCCGGGGATTTACTCGCTAGACTGCCGGCTCTGGCCGAACAGCCCTTCGACACGCTGTCGATGGGCATGTCGGACGACCTCGACGAGGCCGTCGCCGCCGGCAGCACCCTGGTCCGCATCGGCACCGCCATCTTCGGCGCCCGCCCGGCGCGGCAAGCCTGAGCCCGGCCGGCGGTCAAGCCAACGAAGCATGTTTCGACAGGATTCGCCCGCATGAGCAGTCATCCCCGTATCGGTTTCATCGGCGCCGGCAACATGGCCTCGGCGCTGGCCGGCGGCCTGCTGGCCCGTGGCTGGCCCGCCGCCTCCCTCTGGCTCGCCGACCCCAGCGCCGCCCAGCTCGCCGCCCACAGCGGGCGCGGCCTGCGCACGACCACCGACAACGCCGAACTGGCGGCTGCGGTCGATGTGCTGGTGCTGTCGGTGAAGCCGCAGGTCATGGCCGACGTGCTGAAGCCCATCGCCGGCATCGCGCGCGCGCGCCGGCCGCTGATCATCTCCATTGCCGCCGGCATTCCGGTGGCCAGCCTGCAGCGCTGGCTGGGCGCCGCGCTGCCGGTGGTCAGGGCGATGCCGAACACGCCGGCGCTGGTGCAGGCCGGTGCCGCCGGCCTGTTCGCCAGCGCCGAGGTCGGTGAAGACCAGCGTCGCCTGGCCGAGCAGGTGCTGGGTGCCGTCGGCCTCAGCCTGTGGGTGGAGCGCGAGGACCTGATCGATGCCGTGACCGCAGTGTCCGGCTCCGGTCCGGCCTACTTCTTCTATGTCATGGAATCCATGATCGCCGCCGGCGTGGCGCTGGGCCTGGACGAGCGCGATGCCCGCGCGCTGACCCTGCAGACCGCGCTCGGCGCGGCGCAGATGGCGATCACCGCCGATGTCGGCCCGGCCGAGCTGCGCCGCCGCGTGACCTCGCCGGCCGGCACCACCGAACAGGCCGTGCGCGTCTTCGACGAGTCCGGCCTGGGTGATATCTTCCAGCGCGCGCTCGCCGCCTGCGCCGATCGCGGTGCCGAAATGGCCCGCGAGCTGGGTGGCCGCGACTGAAGTTACCGCGCGCCGGCTTCCGGTCGGCGCGCACCGTTCGACCCGGGCGGATGGCGCAGTGCCCCCGCCGTGGCGTGATTGCCGTATCACGGAGTTTTGCTGATGGATGCCCTGAAAGAGATCGTTATTCTGCTGGTTAAGACAGGCACTAGCGTATTCATGTTTTTGGTCTGGCTGCGTTTCTTGCTGCAGGTCGCCGGTGCCGACTTCTACAACCCCATGTCGCAGTTCGTGGTCAGGGCCACCAGCCCGCTGCTGAATCCGCTGCGCCGCGCCGTGCCTGGCTTCTTCGGTCTGGATATCGCCGCGCTGGTGCTCATCGTGCTGATCAAGCTGATTCAGCTGGCGGCCGTCGTGCATCTGGATGGGCTTGTCGCGACTCCGGCATTGCTTGTGGTCACTGCAGTCTTCGACCTATTGCAGTCAGCTATCGACTTCTTTTTCTGGCTGATCCTCGGCACGGTGATCCTGAGCTGGGTGGCCATGGCTTCCGGCGGCGTCAATCCGGGCCTCATGCCTCTGCTGCAGATCGCCGAGATCGTGCTGGCGCCGTGCCGTCGCCTGCTGCCCAACCTTGGCGGCTTCGACCTGTCGCCGATCATTGCCTTCTTGGCCTTGCAGATATTCGGAATACTGCTTAACGCTCTGGAGCCGCAGGTGCTGTCGGCGCTGGCCGGCTGAGCCCCGGCGTGACGCTGGCGGCATGGCATGTGCTGGTACCTGAACCAAGCATGAGCCGACCAGGCCTGAATAGGCCATGAGCGAACCTGCCCTGCGTCGTGACGGCACCGACCTGCTGCTGCTCGTGCATGCCCAGCCCGGGGCGAAGCGCAGCGAGTTCGCCGGCCTGCACGGCGATGCCCTGAAGATCCGCATCCAGGCACCGGCGGTGGATGGCAAGGCCAACGAGGCCATGCGCCGCTTCCTCGCCGAGGCCTTCGCGGTGCCGGTGTCCGCGGTCAGCCTGGTCAGCGGCCAGACCTCCCGGCACAAGCGCTGGCGTGTCGAGGCCCCCCGGCGCTGGCCGGAGGCGTTGTCGGCCTGGCTGCCGAAACAGGCCGCCGCATCGGTGGACGAGCCCCCGCGCTGATCCGTACACTCACCGTTTGCGCATGGTGCCCTGCACCCAGCGCCTTCCGCTTTCGTATCGAGTGCTCCGATGTCCGATGCCCTGCCGCCATCCGCGCCGTCTTCCGATGGTTCCGCTGCCGCCGGCGCTGTCGCCGCTGACGGCCTGCCGCCGTTCCCGGTCGGCAGCGTGGGCCTGGTCGAGCCGCGGCTGCTGCGCATCGATACGCCGCTGATGCTGGCCTGCGGCCGCACGCTGCCGTCCTGCGACATCGTCTACGAGACCTACGGCACGCTGAACGCCGATGCCAGCAACGGCGTGCTGATCTGCCACGCGCTGTCCGGGCACCATCACGCCGCCGGCTACCACACGCTCGAAGAGGCGGAGAAGGGCAAGCCGGGCTGGTGGGATACCGCCATCGGGCCGGGCAAGGTCATCGACACCAACCGTTTCTTCGTGGTCGCGCTCAACAACCTGGGTGGCTGCCACGGCTCCACCGGTCCGGCCTCGGTCAATCCCGAGACCGGCAAGCCCTGGGGGCCGGACTTCCCGATTGTCGCCGTGCGCGACTGGGTCAAGGTGCAGGCGCGGCTGACCGACCACCTGGGCATCCAGCAGTGGGCGGCGGTGGTCGGCGGCTCGCTCGGCGGCATGCAGGTGCTGCGCTGGAGCATCGACCACCCCGGCCGCGTCGCCAATGCCGTGGTCATCGCCAGCGCACCCAAGCTGTCGGCGCAGAACATCGCCTTCAACGAGGTCGCGCGCCAGGCCATCCGCCGCGACCCCAATTTCCATGGCGGGCACTACTACGAGCACGGCGTGGTGCCCGAGGTCGGCCTCGGGCTGGCGCGCATGGTCGGGCACATCACCTATCTGTCCGATGACGCCATGCACCAGAAGTTCGGCCGCGACCTGCGCGCCACCACCTACCAGTACGGCTACGGCGCCGAGTTCCAGGTCGAGTCCTACCTGCGCTACCAGGGCGAGACCTTCTCGCGCCGTTTCGACGCCAACACCTATCTGCTCATGACCCGCGTGCTCGACTACTTCGACCCGGCGCGCGACTTCGACCATGACCTGGCGCGCACGCTGAGCCGGGCGCTGTGCCGTTTCCTGGTGATCTCCTTCACCACCGACTGGCGCTTCTCGCCCGAGCGCTCGCGCGAAATCGTCGATGCCCTCATGGACGCCGGCAAGGACGTGACCTACGCCGAGATCGACGCGCCCCAGGGCCATGACTCCTTCCTGCTCGACAACCCGCGCTACCTGGCGGTGTTCGGCGCCTACATGAACCGCATCGCCGATGCCCTGGAGGCCCGCCATGCGTCTTGACCAGGCCCTGGTGAAGCAGTGGGTGCGCCCGGGTTCGCGCGTGCTCGACCTCGGCTGCGGCGACGGCGAGCTGCTCGCGCACCTGCGCGATACCCTCGGCGTGCGCGGCTACGGGTTGGAGATCGATCCGGACAAGATCACCGCCGCCGTGGCGCGCGGCGTCAATGTCATCGAGCAGGACCTCAACAAAGGCCTCGCCAACATCCGCGACAACAGCTTCGACACGCTGCTGATGGCGCAGGCGCTGCAGGCGGTGCAGCGGCCGGACGAGCTGCTCGACGAAATGGTGCGTGTGGCGCGCGAAGTGATCGTGACCTTCCCCAATTTCGGGCATTGGAGCACGCGCTGGTACCTCGGCAGCAAGGGCCGCATGCCGGTCTCGCGCGCGCTGCCTTACGGCTGGTACGACACGCCCAATATCCATCTCTGCACTTTCCGGGACTTCGAGGCCATGTGCCGCGACAAGGGCCTGCGCGTGCTCGACCGCCTCGCCGTGGACCAGGGCCAGCAGGGCAGCGCGTTGTCGCGCTGGTTCCCCAATCTGTTCGGGGAGATCGGCATCTTCCGCGTCACGCGGGGATGATGCCTTGGTCTTTGCGCCAGTCGCCGGCCGCATGCATCAACACGCTGAACAGGAACACATGATGACCCGACTCGTGCTCGCCACCGGCAATGCCGGCAAGCTCAGGGAACTGCAGGCGCTGCTGGCGGACAGCGGCGTCGAGGTGCTGTCCCAGAAGGACTTCGACGTGCCGGATGCCGACGAGACCGGGCTGTCGTTCGTCGAGAATGCCATCCTCAAGGCCCGCCACGCCGCGCGCCTGACCGGCCTGCCGGCGCTGGCCGACGACTCCGGGCTGGCGGTGGATGCCCTCGGCGGCGCGCCCGGCATCTACTCCGCCCGCTATGCCGCCGACCCGGTCACCGGCGCCCCGGGCGGCGATGCCGCGAACAACGCGAAGCTGCTCGCCACCCTGGCCGCGCTGCCGCCGGAGACCCCGCGCACGGCACGTTTCGTCTGCGTGCTGGCGCTGGTCCGTCATGCCGACGATCCGCTGCCGGTGCTCTGCCAGGCGAGCTGGGAAGGCGAGATCACCCTGGCGCCAGCCGGTGACGCCGGCTTCGGCTACGACCCGCTGTTCCTCTCCGGCGACCAGGCGCCGGATGGCCGCCGCCTGACCAGCGCCGAACTGGCGCGCGAGCGCAAGGCCGAGCTCGGCCATCGTGGCCAGGCACTGCGCCAGCTCAAGGCGCGCTGGGCCGAGACCGGGCTGTGATTTCGGATATCCGGCTGGCGCTGGTGATGGCGCGGGTCTACATCTGAGGGTACTGATGCGCTTTGGCGTTCGAGCTGATTGCATTGATTGCGGCTTCGTGTTGCAATCAATGCAATCAAGCCGCGTGTGGAGGGCATCATGGCAACCAATCTCATTGTCCGCAATGTCGAGGCCGATATCGTGAATGCCCTCAAGCAGACCGCTGCCGCGCATGGCCGCAGCGCCGAAGCCGAGCATCGGGAAATCCTGCGCGCCGCCTTGCAGCGGCCACCGCGCCGCGCGTTCACCGAGGTGCTCGCGGGCATGCCGGAT
>NZ_PTQZ01000011.1 GCF_002943415.1 Amnimonas aquatica
CGGTCACCCGTTCTACGACAACGCGCCGGCGGCCGGTTTCAACGCCACCACCACGCTGAAGCGCTCCGACTTCGGCCTCGGCAAGTACGTGCCGGTGGTCGGTGACGAGCTGACCGTCGAGATCACCGTCGAGGCCATCGAGGCCTCGGCCTGGCAGAAGGCGCTGGACAAGAAGGCCGCCGAGACCAAGGCCGAGAACTGAGCGGCGGCGGTTGCGCCGGAAGGGGCCGGGCGGATCATCCGTCCGGCCCTTTCGCTTTCATGGCGCGGTAGCTGTGCAAAAGCAGCTGCTCAAAATTTGAACTGGATGCCGGCCGGCCGCAGCCCGTATAATCGCCGCCCTCCCAGGTTAGGCGTCGCGCCCGCAGCGCGTCGACAGGCGGTCCGAGCATGCACTATCCCAAGACCTACGATGTCATCGTCATCGGCGGCGGCCACGCCGGCACCGAGGCCGCGCTGGCGGCCGCGCGCATGGGCTGCGCCACGCTGCTGCTGACGCACAACGTCGAGACGCTGGGACAGATGAGCTGCAACCCGGCCATCGGCGGCATCGGCAAGTCGCACCTGGTGAAAGAGATCGATGCCCTCGGCGGCGCCATGGCGCTGGCCACCGACCGCGCCGGCATCCAGTTCCGCGTGCTCAACAGCCGCAAGGGACCGGCCGTGCGCGCCACCCGCGCCCAGGCCGACCGTGCGCTGTACAAGGCCGCCATCCGCGCCGTGCTGGAGAACCAGGCCAACCTCGACATCTTCCAGCAGGCCGCCGACGATCTGGTGGTGGTGGGCGAGACGGTGAAGGGCGTGGTCACCCAGACCGGCATCCGCTTCAGTACGAAGACGGTGGTGCTGACCACTGGCACCTTCCTCGGCGGCACCATCCACATCGGCATGGAGAACCACCGCGGCGGCCGTGCCGGCGACCCGCCCTCGATCGCGCTCGCGCAGCGCCTGCGCGAGCTGCCGCTGCGCGTCGGCCGCCTGAAGACCGGCACGCCGCCGCGCATCGACGCCAAATCGGTGGATTTCTCGGTGATGCAGGCCCAGCCCGGCGACACGCCGCGTCCGGTCATGTCCTTCCTCGGCAGCCGCGACCTGCACCCCGAGCAGGTCAACTGCTGGATCACCCACACCAACCTGCAGACGCACGACATCATCCGCGGCGGTCTGGATCGTTCGCCGATGTACACCGGCGTCATCGAGGGTGTGGGGCCGCGCTACTGCCCGTCGATCGAGGACAAGATCCACCGCTTCGCCGACAAGGATTCGCACCAGGTGTTCATCGAGCCGGAAGGCCTGAACACCCACGAGCTTTACCCGAACGGCATTTCCACCTCGCTGCCCTTCGATGTCCAGCTGGCGCTGGTGCGCTCGATCCGCGGCATGGAGCACGCGCACATCACGCGGCCCGGCTATGCCATCGAGTACGACTACTTCAACCCGCAGGACCTGCAGCACACGCTGGAGACCAAGGTCATCCGCAACCTGTTTTTCGCCGGCCAGATCAACGGCACCACCGGTTACGAGGAGGCGGGCGCGCAGGGCCTGCTCGCCGGCCTCAACGCCGGCCTGCGCGCGCAGGAAAAGGAAGGCTGGTATCCGACCCGCGACCAGGCCTACACCGGCGTGCTGGTGGATGATCTGATCACGCTGGGCACGCGCGAGCCCTACCGCATGTTCACCTCGCGCGCCGAGTACCGCCTCATGCTGCGCGAAGACAACGCCGACACCCGCCTGACCGAAAAGGGCCGCGAGCTGGGCCTGGTCGATGACGCGCGCTGGGCCGCGTTCTGCGCCAAGCAGGAGGCCATCGCCGCCGAGACCGCGCGCCTGAAGGCGACCTGGGCGCATCCGGGCTCGGCGCTGGCCGCGCGCTTCAGCGAGCTGACCGGGCAGGAGCTGAGCCGCGAGAGTCATCTGCTCGATCTGCTCAAGCGGCCGCAGGTGAGCTACGCGCAGCTGGCCGAGCTGTCGCCGCCGGCCCGGCCTGACGCCTTGCAGGGTGCCGGACAGGACGCGGCCGGGCAGGGCATTGCTGAGCAGATCGTCGGCGAGCAGATCGAGATCGCCGTGAAGTACGCCGGCTATGTCGACCGCCAGGGCGAGGAGGTCGAGCGCCTGCGGCTGCAGGAGGGACTGGCGCTGCCGTCCGGCTTCGACTACGACGCGGTCAAGGGTCTGTCCAACGAGGTGCGCCAGAAACTCAAGGACGGCCGCCCGGAAACGCTGGCGCAGGCCGGCCGCATTCCCGGCGTGACGCCGGCGGCGGTGTCGCTGCTCATGATCACGCTCAAGAAGCAGGGCCGCGCCCGGCAGACGGCGGCACAGGCGGGGGCGGTCTGATGGCGAAGTCGCAGCGGCTGGCGGCCGACTGGCCGGCGCAGGCGGAACGCCGCCTGCGCGAGGGCATCGCGCAGATGGAGCTGTCCGCCGAAGTCGGGCCGGACGTGCTCGCGCGCCTGCTGGCCTACCTGGCCGGGCTGGTGAAGTGGAACCAGGCCTTCAACCTCACCGCCATCCGCGATCCGCTGGAGATGGTCGACAAGCACCTGCTCGACAGCCTGAGCATCCTGCCGCACGTGGGCGAGGGCGCGCTGATCGACATCGGCACCGGTGCCGGCCTGCCCGGCTTCATCATCGCGCTGGTGCGCCCGGATCTGCCGGTGACGCTGCTCGACTCCAACGGCAAGAAGACCCGTTTCCTCAAGCAGATGGCCGCCGAGCTGGACGTGGCCAATGTCACCGTGGTGACCGCGCGCTGCGAGGAACACGAGGGCAGCTATGCGCAGATCAGCAGCCGTGCCTTCGCCAGTCTCGCCGACATGGTCGACGGCACCGGACACCTGCTGGCGCCCGGCGGACGCTGGCTGGCCATGAAGGGCCACGTGCCGGCTGACGAGCTGGCCGCGCTACCCCCCGTCGCGGCACTCGAAAAGACCCCCGCATTGCGGGTACCCTTTGCAGCGGATGCCCGACACCTGATCGTGTTGCGGCCGGCGCAATAACAGGCAGGCGGCCACGGGCCGTCGCCGGGGAACTCCCATGGACAAGATTTTTGCGGTCGCCAACCAGAAGGGCGGCGTCGGCAAGACCACGACCAGCGTCAACCTGGCCGCCTCGCTGGCGGCGACGCGCCGACGCGTGCTGCTGGTCGACCTGGATCCTCAGGGCAATGCCAGCACCGGTTCGGGCGTGTCCAAGAACGAGCTCGAGCACACCATCTATGATGTGCTGCTGGGCGGCGTGCCAGCGGCCGACACGGTGATCGCGGTCGAGGGCGGCTACGATCTGCTGCCGGCCAACGGCGACCTCACCGCCGCCGAGGTCGAGCTGCTCGACGTCGCGGAGAAGGAGCAGCGCCTGCGCCTGGCGCTGGCGCCGGTGGCCGGCCGCTACGATGCCATCGTCATCGACTGCGCGCCGTCGCTGAGCATGCTGACCCTGAACGGCCTGGTCGCCGCCGACGGCGTCATCATTCCCATGCAGTGCGAGTACTATGCGCTGGAGGGGCTGGCGGCGCTGACCCGTACCATCGAGCGTGTAGCCGAGACCGCGAACCCGGGGCTGCACATCGCCGGCATCCTGCGCACCATGTTCGATCCCCGCAACACGCTGGCCAATGATGTGTCGCGCGAGCTCATCAGCCATTTCGGTGACCAGGTGCTCAACACCATCGTGCCGCGCAACGTGCGACTGGCCGAGGCGCCGGCGCACGGCCTGCCGGCGTTGCAGTACGACAAGCATTCTCGCGGCGCCATGGCCTACCTGGCGCTGGCATCCGAGCTGCTGCGCCGCCAGAAGCGCGGCTGAGGGAGGACAGACAGGCAATGGCAACGACGAAGAAGAGGGGCCTCGGCGGAGGGCGCGGACTGGATGCCCTGCTGGGCACCGTGCGCAAGGTCCAGGAAGAGGTCACCGCCGTGGCCTCCGGCCAGGGCCCGGCCGGCGAGCTCAAGCAGCTGCCCATCGAGTGGCTGGAGCGCGGCCGCTACCAGCCGCGCCGGGAAATGGATCCCGAGGCGCTGCAGGAGCTGGCGGACTCGATCCGCGCCCAGGGCATCCTGCAGCCCATCGTCGTGCGTTCGCTGGCGGAGCGGCGCTTCGAGATCATCGCCGGCGAGCGCCGCTGGCGCGCCGCGCAGATCGCCGGCCTCGACAGCGTGCCCGCGCTCATCCGCGATTTCAGCGATGAAGCCGCGATCGCCCTGGCGCTGATCGAGAACATCCAGCGCGAAGACCTCAATCCGCTGGAAGAGGCGCTGGCCATGCAGCGCTTCGCCGACGAGTTCAAGCTTACCCACCAGCAGGTCGCCGACGCCGTCGGCAAGTCGCGCGTCGCCGTCACCAACCTCATGCGCCTGCTCGGCCTGCACGAGGAGGTGAAGCGTTCGCTGGCCCACGGCGACCTCGACATGGGCCACGCCCGCGCGCTGCTGGCGCTGCCGCAGGAGCAGCAGCTGGCGGCTTCGCGCCAGGTCGTGGAGAAGGGCCTGTCGGTGCGCCAGACCGAGGCGCTGGTGCGCCAGCTCTTGGCCGAGAAGCCCGACGCCGCACCGCGCGCGCAGGACCCGAACGTGCGCAAGCTGCAGGAGGACCTGTCCGAGCGCCTGGGCGCGGCGGTGCAGATCGACTGCAACGCGCGCGGCAAGGGCCGTCTGGTCATTTCCTACAATTCGCTGGATGAGCTGGACGGCATCCTGGCGCACATCCGCTGAGACCGGCCGTGCCGCGCATGCTCCTGCTGGCCTGCCTCGCCGCCCTCCCGGCGGCGTGGATGCCGGCGGCCTGGAGCAGCGACTGGGCGCTGCGCAAGCAGGACAGCGAGCGCGACATCCGCGTCTACCAGCGCGACCGCGACGACAGCGCCTACGACGACCTCTACGCGGTCACCCACATGCCCGGCAGCGTGGCCCAGGTCGAGGCCGTGCTGGCCGATGTCCCTGCCATGCCGGAATGGGCCTCGCGCGTGACCCATGCCCGCGTGCTCAAGCGCCAGAGCAGCGAGGCCTGGATCTACATGCAGTACAAGCTGCCGTATCCGTTCCGGGCTCGTGACGCCGTGGTGCGCCTGCGTCGCAGCCAGGATGACGGCGCCGTCACCATCCGCTCGCAGTCGGTCAGCGGCTGGATCGCCGCGCAGCCCGAGCGTCTGCGCATGACCAACATGCAGACCACCTGGAAGCTGTCGCCGGCCGGCGGCAACCAGGTCCGCGTCGAGCTCTGGGGCTCGGGAGAGCCCGGCGGGCTNAAAATTGCGGCCGGAAAAGTCCGCTGAAGCTGGTTGCCCTTTGATCGGCAGCTCCCCTATAATCCGCGCGCTTTCAAGGCATTGTGCCGGACCTGCTGCAGGTCCGACGCGTTGGTTCGCGAGTAAGTGATGACGGTCAGCAAGCCGCAGCCGCTGGTGGATGTGCAACCTGCGGTTCAGCAGTTGAAATGGCAGCTACGGCTGCTGGCGCTGCTCTTTCTGATCGCACTCCTGTCCGCAGGCACCCATGCAGGGTTGTCGGCGCTGGCGGGCGCGGGCATAGCGGTCATCGGCCAGGCGTATTTTGTCTTCCGCGCCTTTCGTCACGCCGGTGCAACCTCCGCGCAGCACATTGTGCAGGATTTTTACAGGGGAGCGGCCGGCAAGTTCGTGCTCACCGCTCTCCTGTTCGCCGCCGTGTTCGCCGGTTACAAGGCCGTCGAACCCGGCTGGCTGTTTGCCAGTTTTGTTTTGGAACAGCTCGTCGCCTGGATCGTGCCGCTCACATCCAGACGGACGCAGCGCTGATGGGTAGAGACTAATGGCTGGTAATTCCACCGAGTACATCAAGCACCACCTGACCAACCTGACTTACGGTTATCACCCGGAAAACGGCTGGAGCTTCGCGCACACCAAGCAGGAAGCGTCCGCCATGGGCTTCAACGCCGTGCATGTCGACACGCTGGCGGTTTCCATCTTCCTCGGCATCTTCTTCTGCTGGCTCTTCCGCCTGGCGGCCAAGCGCGCCACGGCCGGCGTGCCGGGCGGCCTGCAGAATTTCGTCGAGGTGATCGTCGAGTTCGTGCAGTCCAACGTCAAGGACACCTACCACGGTACTTCCAAGCTCATCGCCCCGCTGGCCCTGACCATCTTCGTCTGGGTCTTCCTGATGAACCTGCTCGACCTGGTGCCGATCGACTTCCTGCCCACGCTCGCCCAGCTGATCGGTACCGGCGTCTTCGGCGCCGACCCGCACGCGGTCTACTTCAAGTTCGTGCCGACCACCGACGTCAATGCCACCCTCGGCATGGGCCTGTCCGTGTTCGTGCTGATCGTGTTCTACAGCATCAAGATGAAGGGTGTCGGCGGCTTCGCCAAGGAACTGACCTTCCACCCCTTCAACACCATCTGGCTGTCCTGGTTCAACCTGCTGCTGGAAGGCATCGCCCTGATCGCCAAGCCGATCTCGCTGGCGCTGCGACTGTTCGGCAACATGTACGCCGGCGAGCTGATCTTCATCCTGATCGCGCTGCTGCCCTGGTACCTGCAGTGGGCGCTGTCCGTGCCCTGGGCGATCTTCCACATCCTGATCATCACGCTGCAGGCGTTCGTGTTCATGATGCTGACCATTGTGTATCTGAGCATGGCCTCGGAAAAGCACGACCACTAACCCGTAACTCAATCTGCAACCAACCCCCTAAGAGGAAACTCAAATGGAATACATCACTGGCCTCAACCTGATCGCTGTTGCCCTCCTGATCGGCCTGGGCGCCCTGGGCACCGCCGTCGGCTTCGGTCTGCTCGGCGGCAAGTTCCTGGAAGGCGCTGCCCGTCAGCCGGAACTGGCTCCGCAGCTGCAGGTCAAGATGTTCATCGTCGCCGGTCTGCTCGACGCCGTGCCCATGATCGGTGTCGGTATCGGCCTGTTCCTGCTGTTCGCCAACCCGTTCATTCAGTAATCGGTCGCCAGCGATCGATAGTCGCGGACCCTGCGGTCCGCTGAATGCAACAGGACAAGAGGTGATAGCGTGAACATCAACTTCACACTGGTAGGCCAGGCCATCGCGTTCGCGATCTTCGTCTGGTTCTGCATGAAGTTCGTGTGGCCTCCGGTCACTGCCGCCCTGGCCGACCGCCAGAAGCGCATTGCCGATGGCCTGAATGCTGCCGACAAGGCCAAGCAGGATCTGGAGGCCGCGCATGCGCAGGTCGCCCAGGAGCTGCAGGTCGCCAAGCAGCAGGCCGCCGCCCTGATCGAGCAGGCCAACCGCCGTGCCGGTCAGGTGGCTGACGAGGTCAAGGCCCAGGCTTCGGCCGAAGCCGAGCGCATCCTGGCCCAGGCCCGCGCCGACATCGAGCAGGAAATTGCCGGTGCCCGCGATGCCCTGCGTCAGCAGGTCGCTGCCCTGGCCGTCGCCGGTGCCGAGAAGATCCTGCAGGCCGAAGTCGACGCCTCCAGGCACGCCGGCATGCTCGATCAGCTGGCTACCGAGCTCAAATAAGAGGCCCACGAGACCGTCATGGCTGAATTAACGACAGTGGCTCGACCCTACGCCAAGGCGGCTTTCGAGCACGCCCGCGGCAAGGGTCAGCTGGCTGCCTGGTCGTCCATGCTGGCGCTCGCCGCCGCGGTGGTCGACGATGCAGCGTTCAAGCAGTACATCGCGCGTCCGACGCTGGGTGCGGCCGAACAGGCAGATGCGGTGCTGAAGGTGGTTGGCGATCGTCTCGACGACGACGCCCGCAACTTCATCAGCAACCTGGCCGCCAACAAGCGCCTGGCGGCCCTGCCGGCCATCAGCAGCCTGTTCGAGGCGCTGCGTGCCGAGGCCGAAGGCGCGGTGGACGTCGAGGTGACGGCTGCCTATGCGCTCGATGATGCGCAGACGCAGGCGCTGGCCCGGACCCTGACCGAGAAGCTCGCGCGTCAGGTCAACGTCAGCAGCGGTGTCGACGCCAGCCTGATCGGCGGCGCCGTCATCCGTGCCGGCGACCTGGTCATCGATGCCTCCGTCAGAGGCAAGCTGGGCAAGCTTCGCGCGACCCTGAACACTTGATATTTCCTTCGAGGAAGAGAGCATCATGCAGCATCTGAATCCCTCCGAGATCAGCGAGCTGATCAAGAGCCGCATCACGGACCTGAATGCGTCCGCTGAAGCGCGTAACGAAGGCACCATCGTCGGCGTTTCCGACGGTATCGTGCGCATTCACGGTCTGGCCGACGTCATGTACGGCGAAATGATCGAGTTCGACGGCGGTGTCTACGGCATGGCCCTCAACCTCGAGCAGGACTCCGTCGGCGCCGTCGTGCTGGGTGGCTACCTGGGTCTGCAGGAAGGCCAGAAGGCCCGCTGCACCGGCCGCATCCTGGAAGTGCCGGTCGGTCCGGAACTGCTGGGCCGCGTGGTCGACGCCCTCGGCAACCCGATCGATGGCAAGGGCCCGATCAACGCCCAGCTCACCGACGCGGTCGAAAAGGTCGCTCCGGGCGTGATCTGGCGCCAGTCCGTGGACCAGCCGGTGCAGACCGGCTACAAGTCCGTCGACGCCATGATCCCCATCGGTCGCGGCCAGCGCGAGCTGATCATCGGCGACCGTCAGACCGGCAAGACCGCGCTGGCCATCGACGCCATCATTGCCCAGAAGAGCTCGGGCATTAAGTGCGTCTACGTCGCCGTCGGCCAGAAGCAGTCGACCATCGCCAACGTCGTGCGCAAGCTCGAAGAGTTCGGCGCCATGGCCTACACCACGGTCGTCGCCGCCGCCGCTGCCGATGCCCCGTCCATGCAGTTCCTGGCACCGTACTCAGGCTGCACCATGGGCGAATACTTCCGTGATCGCGGCGAAGACGCCCTGATCATCTATGACGACCTGTCCAAGCAGGCCGTGGCCTACCGCCAGATCTCGCTGCTGCTGCGCCGTCCGCCCGGACGCGAAGCCTACCCGGGCGACGTGTTCTATCTCCACAGCCGTCTGCTGGAGCGCGCTTCCCGCGTGTCCGCCGAGTATGTCGAGAAGTTCACCAACGGTGCCGTGACCGGCAAGACCGGCTCGCTGACCGCGCTGCCGATCATCGAAACGCAGGCCGGCGACGTGTCCGCGTTCGTGCCGACCAACGTGATCTCGATCACCGACGGCCAGATCTTCCTGGAAACCTCGCTGTTCAACTCGGGCATCCGTCCGGCCGTCAACGCCGGTATCTCGGTGTCCCGCGTCGGTGGCGCGGCCCAGACCAAGATCATCAAGAAGCTGTCCGGCGGTATCCGTACCTCGCTGGCCCAGTACCGTGAACTGGCTGCCTTCGCGCAGTTCGCCTCCGACCTCGACGAAGCCACCCGAAAGCAGCTGGAGCTGGGTCAGCGCGTTACCGAGCTGATGAAGCAGAAGCAGTTCGCGCCGCTGTCGATCGCCGACATGGCCCTGTCGATCTTCGCCGTCAACGAGGGCTACCTCAACGACGTGCCGGTCAACAAGGTGCTGGCCTTCGAAGCCGCCCTGCACGCCTACTTCGGCAGCGAGCACAAGGCGCTGGTGGACGACATCAATGCCACCGCGAACTACGACGGCAAGATCGAAGCCGCGCTGCGCGAAGGCATCGAGAAGTTCAAGGCCACGCAGAGCTGGTAAGCAAGTGGTGGCCCGGCGCGAGCCGGGCCTGAACACAGCAGAGATGGTGAGGCTATGGCCAGCTTAAAAGAAATCCGCGTCAAGGTTGCGAGCATCAAGAGCACGCAGAAGATCACGAAGGCGATGCAGCTCGTGGCCGCCTCCAAGATGCGCAAGGCCCAGGAACGCATGGCGGCCGGCAAGCCCTATGCGCAGAAGATCCGCCAGGTGGTGGCTCACGTTGCCCACGCAACGCCCGAGTACAAGCATGCCTACCTGGTCGAGCGTCCGGTCAAGCGTGTCGGTTACATCGTGGTGTCGTCGGACCGTGGTCTGTGCGGCGGCCTCAACATCAACCTGTTCAAGCAGGTGGTGAGCTCCGTGCGCGCCTACCGCGAGCAGGGTGTCGAAGCCGAGTTCTGCCTGATCGGCACCAAGGCCACGACCTTCTTCAAGAATGTCGGCGGCAAGGTGGTGGCGGCGAAGACCCACATGGGCGACCAGCCTTCCCTGGAAGCGCTGATCGGCAGCATCAAGGTCATGCTCGATCACTTCGACGAAGGCAGGATCGACCGCCTGTACCTGGTGTCCAACGAGTTCGTGAACACCATGACGCAGAAGCCGACGCTGCAGCAGCTGCTGCCGCTGGACGCCTCGGGTGACGACGGCATCGGCGAGCGCAACTACAACTGGGACTATCTGTACGAGCCGGAAGCCAAGCCGCTGCTCGATGCCCTGCTGGTTCGCTTCATCGAGTCGCAGGTGTACCAGGGTGTGGTCGAGAACGTGGCCTGTGAAATGGCGGCCCGCATGGTGGCCATGAAGGCCGCGACGGACAACGCCGGTGAACTGATCCGCAACCTGCAGCTGGTGTACAACAAGCTGCGTCAGGCTGCGATCACCCAGGAAATTTCGGAAATCGTCGGTGGCGCCGCGGCCGTCTGAGCCAGGCGCTGCCCACCTGTATTTAGGATTGAGAGGATAAACCCATGAGCAGCGGTCGTATCGTCCAGATCATCGGCGCCGTCATCGACGTCGAATTCCCGCGCGACAGCGTTCCCAAGGTCTATGACGCCCTCAAGGTGGAAGCGACCTCGACCACCCTGGAAGTCCAGCAGCAGCTGGGCGACGGCATCGTGCGCACGATCGCCATGGGTTCCACCGAAGGCCTGAAGCGCGGCCTGCCGGTCGGCAACACCGGCGGTCCGATCAGCGTGCCGGTCGGCAAGGGCACCCTGGGTCGCATCATGAACGTGCTCGGCCAGCCGGAAGACGAAGCCGGCCCGGTCGAGACCGAGACCACCTGGTCCATCCACCGCAAGGCCCCGTCGTACGACGAGCAGTCGGGCGGCACCGAGCTGCTGGAAACCGGCATCAAGGTCATCGACCTGCTGTGCCCGTTCGCCAAGGGCGGCAAGGTCGGCCTGTTCGGCGGCGCCGGCGTCGGCAAGACCGTGAACATGATGGAGCTCATCAACAACATCGCCAAGGCGCACAGCGGTCTGTCCGTGTTCGCCGGCGTCGGTGAGCGTACCCGTGAAGGCAACGACTTCTACCACGAAATGAAGGACTCGGGCGTTCTCGACAAGGTCGCCATGGTCTACGGCCAGATGAACGAGCCTCCCGGAAACCGTCTGCGCGTCGCGCTGACCGGCCTGACCATGGCCGAGTACTTCCGCGACGAGAAGGACGAAGCCGGCAAGGGCCGCGACGTGCTGCTGTTCGTCGACAACATCTACCGCTACACGCTGGCCGGTACCGAAGTGTCCGCGCTGCTCGGCCGCATGCCGTCCGCCGTGGGCTACCAGCCGACGCTGGCCGAGGAAATGGGCGTTCTGCAGGAGCGCATCACCTCCACGAAGAACGGCTCGATCACCTCGATCCAGGCCGTCTACGTGCCCGCCGACGACCTCACCGACCCGAGCCCGGCGACCACCTTCGCCCACCTCGACGCCACCGTCGTGCTGTCGCGTGACATCGCCTCGCTGGGTATCTACCCGGCCGTGGACCCGCTGGACTCGACCTCGCGTCAGCTCGATCCGCTGGTCGTCGGCGAAGAGCACTACGCGGTCGCCCGCGGCGTGCAGACCGTGCTGCAGCGCTACAAGGAACTGAAGGACATCATCGCGATCCTGGGCATGGACGAACTGTCGGAAGAAGACAAGCTCGTCGTGTACCGCGCGCGCAAGATCCAGCGCTTCCTGTCGCAGCCGTTCCACGTCGCCGAAGTGTTCACCGGCTCGCCGGGCAAGTACGTTTCGCTGAAGGAAACCATCCGTGGCTTCAAGGGCATCCTGGCCGGCGAGTACGACCACATGCCGGAACAGGCCTTCTACATGGTTGGTGGCATCGACGAAGCCGTTGAGAAGTCCAAGAAGCTGTAATGGCTCGTGCCCCCGTGATCCGGGGGCAGCAGCTCAGGAGTAGAACATGGCGAACACGATCCACTGCGATATCGTCAGTGCGAAAGAGTCGATCTATGCCGGCAGCGCCAAGATGGTCGTTGCCCATGGTCTGCTCGGCGACCTCGGCATCACGTCGGGTCACGCGCCGCTGCTGACGCAGCTCGCACCCGGCCCGATCCGCATCCTGCTGGAAGATGGCAGCGAGCTGATCTACTACGTTTCCGGCGGTGTGCTGGAAGTGCAGCCGACCGTCGTCACCGTGCTGGCCGATACGGCCGTGCGTGCTGCCGATGTCGATGAAGCGGCTGCCGTCGAGGCACGCAAGGCCGCTGCCGAGGCACTGGCGAACCAGAAGGGCGAGATGGACACCTCCGCCGCGCTGGCCGCGCTGGCCGAAGCCGCAGCCCAGCTGCGCACGCTGCAGGCCATGAAGAACCGCGCCGGACGCGGCTGATCCGTTCAGCGATCCGCGCAGGAAAAGGGCAGCTTCGGCTGCCCTTTTTCATGTCTGATTTTCGTGTCTGATTTTCGTGCTTGGGCGCCGCCGGTGGTGCCGCGCTCGACAGGATCGAAAAACCGCGGCATCAGACTTCCGGCCGCTCGCGATGTGCCGGCGGGCATGGTACAAACGGTCAGAGACCGGATGGTTCGCATGGGATTGCCCGGCGTGCCGGAGCCGGCGTCATGGAGAGAAGGGGAGTCGCCGTGAAGACCGTGATGCATCTGCTGCAATCCAAGCCCAGCCAGGCCGTCTACACCATCACGCCCGCCGCCACGGTGCTTGAGGCCATCACGCTGATGGCCGACAAGGGCATCGGCGCGCTGGTGGTGACCGAGGGCGACCGAGTGGTCGGCATCATCAGCGAGCGTGACTACGCCCGCAAGGTGGTGCTGATGGAGCGCTCGTCGTACGACACCGCGGTCAGCGACATCATGAGCAGCCAGGTCGTGCATGTCGGCCCGGAGCAGAGCACCGAGCAGTGCATGACGCTCATGACCGAGCGCCGCCTGCGCCACCTGCCGGTGCTGGACGAGGCGCAGCGCCTCATCGGTCTGGTGTCCATCGGCGACCTGGTGAAGGATGTCATTTCCGAGCAGCAGAACATCATCGATCACCTGGAGCAGTACATCCGGGGCGAGCATGGCTGACGGGCGCCGCCAGCGGTCCCGGCGCCGCCGCGGCGCCGGCCTGCCGGCATGACGATGACGAGCGCCACGACGCCGGCACTGCGCTGGCAGCTGGCCTCCTTCGCGGAGCTCTCCACCGGCGAGCTCTATGCCCTGCTGGCCCTGCGCGAGGCGGTGTTCGTGGTCGAGCAGCGCTGCGCCTACCAGGAGCTGGATGGCCTGGACCAGGATGCGCTGCATCTGGTCGCCTGGGAGGGCGCGCAGGTAGCGGCCTGCCTGCGCCTGCTGGCGCCGGGCGTGAAGCGGCCCGGCCCGGTGATCGGCCGCGTGCTGACACGCGCCGACCTGCGCGGTCATGGCCTCGGTGGCGAACTGATGCGGCGCGGTCTGGCCGAGGCGGCGCGGCGCTGGCCGGGACAGCCGGTGCATATCAGCGCCCAGGCGCATCTGCAGGGCTTCTACGGTGCGCTGGGCTTCGCCACCATCTCCGACCCCTACGATGAAGATGGCATTCCCCATGTCGGGATGCGCTGCGACAGCCCGGCGCTGACGACTGTCTGACAGGCGTCGCTTCCGCACTGTCACCATCGTGTAAAATGCACGGTCATTTCAGGATCTGCCGCAGGGCAGCAGGTGATCATGGCGCTTCAGGTTGTCATTCTCGCGGCGGGCAAGGGCACCCGCATGCGTTCGTCCCTGCCCAAGGTCATGCAGCCGCTGGCCGGTCGCCCGCTGCTGGCGCATGTGCTGGCCGCCGCGCGCGCGCTCGGTGCCGAACGCCCGGTGGTGGTCTACGGCCATGGCGGTGATGTGGTGCAGCAGGCCTTCGCCGGCGAGGCGATCGACTGGGTGCTGCAGGCCGAGCAGAAGGGCACCGGCCATGCCGTCCAGGTCGCGCTGCCGGTGCTGGCGGGCGAGGGCCGCACGCTGATCCTCTACGGCGATGTGCCGCTGATCTCGGTGGCCACGCTGCAGCGCCTGATCGAGGCCGTGCCCGGCGACGACAGCCTGGGCCTGCTCACCGTGCACCTGCCCGATCCGACCGGCTACGGCCGCATCGTGCGCGAGGGCGGCCGCGTCACCCGCATCGTCGAGCAGAAGGATGCCAGCGAGGCCGAGCGCGCCATCAGCGAAGTGAACACCGGCATTCTCTGTGTGCCCAACCGCCTGCTGCACGACTGGCTGCCGACGCTGAAGAACGAGAATGCGCAGGGCGAGTACTACCTCACCGACCTCATCGGCATGGCTTCTGCCGCCGGCGCGGCGGTGAACGCCGTGCATCCGGCCACCACCTGGGAGGTCGAGGGCGTCAACGACAAGCTGCAGCTGGCTACGCTGGAGCGCGTCTGGCAGCGTCACCAGGCCGAGGGCCTGATGCGTGCCGGCGTGACCGTGCTGGACCCGGCGCGGCTGGACATCCGCGGCAGCCTGGCGCATGGCCAGGACGTGTCGCTGGATGCCGGCGTGATCATCGAGGGCCGCGTGGTGCTGGGTGACAACGTGCGTGTCGGCGCCGGCTGCATCCTCAAGGACTGCGAGATCGGTGCCGGCACCGAGATCAGGCCGTATTCGCTGATCGACACCGCGGTGGTCGGGGCCAATGCACAGATCGGCCCGTTCGCGCGCCTGCGCCCGGGTTCGCGCCTGGGCGACGAGGTGCACATCGGCAACTTCGTCGAGACCAAGGCCACCAGCATGGGTACCGGCGCCAAGGCCAATCACCTGGCCTACCTCGGTGACAGCGAGATCGGCAGCGGCGTGAACATCGGCGCAGGCAGCATCACCTGCAATTACGACGGCGCCAGCAAGCACCGGACCGTGATCGGCGACGACGCTTTCATCGGCACCAACAATTCGCTGGTGGCGCCGGTGCGCATCGGCGCCGGCGCGACCACGGGCGCAGGCTCCACCATCAGCAAGGACGTGCCGGATGGCGTGCTGGCTGTGGCGCGCGCCGTGCAGAAGAACATCGAAGGCTGGCAGCGGCCGCGCAAGACACCGAAGGCGTAAGCGTCGGGCCGGGCGGATCGTTTCGTCCGGCCATCACAGGAATCGGGGAGAGCAGCATGTGCGGAATTGTCGGTGCCATTGGCGAGCGCAATGTCACGGATGTCCTGATCGAGGGCCTGCGCCGCCTCGAGTACCGGGGCTATGACTCGGCCGGACTGGCCGTGGTCGACCAGGGCGCGGTGGTGCGCGAGCGCCAGCCCGGCAAGGTGCAGGCGCTGGCCGATGCCGCCCACGCCGCCGATGTCCACGGCCGCCTCGGCATCGCGCACACGCGCTGGGCCACGCATGGCGCGCCGACGCAGTGCAATGCCCACCCGCACATGTCCGGCGACATCGCGGTGGTGCACAACGGCATCATCGAGAACTACGAGAGCCTGCGCGAACGCCTGCAGGGCGAGGGCTACGTGTTCACCTCGCAGACCGACACCGAAGTGGTGGCGCACCTGATCCAGTCCGAGCTGAAGCAGGGCGGCGACTACTTCCAGGCCGTGCGCCGCGCGGTCGCGCAGCTGCACGGCGCGTTCGCGCTGGGCATCGTGCGCGCCTGCGAGCCGGACCGGCTGCTGGCCGTGCGCCAGGGCTCGCCGCTGGTGGTGGGCCTGGGCATCGGCGAGAACTTCATCAGCTCCGACCAGCTCGCGCTGCTGCCGGTCACCAACCGTTTCATCTACCTCGAGGAAGGCGACTTCATCGAGCTCGCCCGCAACCGCGTCAGCATCTGGAACGCCGCCGGCGAACCGGTGCGCCGGCCGGCGGTGGAGCTGGACGCCACGCTGCACGCGAGCAGCAAGGGCGGCTACAAGCACTACATGCTGAAGGAGATCTACGAGCAGCCGGCGGCCGTGCAGCGCACGCTCAACGGCCGCATCAGCGATGGCCGGGTCGCTGTCGACGCCTTCGGACCGCAGGCCGCCGAGCTGCTGGCGAAGGCGCGGCACATCCAGATCCTGGCCTGCGGCACCAGCTATCACGCCGGCTATGTCGCCAAGTACTGGTTCGAGGCCATCGCCGGCGTGTCCTGCCATGTCGAGGTGGCCAGCGAGTTCCGCTACCGCACCACGGTGCTGCCGGCGGACACGCTGATCGTGACCATTTCGCAGTCGGGCGAGACCGCCGACACGCTGGCGGCGCTGCGCGAGGTCAAGGCGCGCGCGCTGGGCGCGCTGTGCATCTGCAACGTGCCGACCTCGACGCTGGTGCGCGAGTCCGATCTGGCGTTCATCACCCATGCCGGTCCCGAGATCGGCGTGGCCTCGACCAAGGCCTTCACCACCCAGCTGGTGGCGCTGATGCTGCTGGTGCTGGCCACCGGCCGTCGCCAGGGCACGCTGTCCGCCGAGCGCGAGCGCGACATCGTGCAGCAGCTGGGCACGCTGCCGGCGCTGCTGGACGGCGTGCTGGCGCTGGACAAGGACATCGAGCGCATCGCCGAGGAGTTCGGCGAGAAGCACCACACCCTGTTCCTCGGCCGTGGCGCGCAGTACCCGGTGGCGATGGAAGGGGCGCTGAAGCTCAAGGAGATTTCCTACATCCACGCCGAGGCCTACCCGGCGGGCGAGCTCAAGCACGGCCCGCTGGCGCTGGTCGACAACGACATGCCGGTGGTGGCGGTGGCGCCGAAGAACGACCTGATCGACAAGCTCAAGTCGAACCTGCAGGAGGTGCGCGCGCGCGCCGGCGTGCTCTACGTGTTCGCCGACCATGCCGCCGACGTGCGCCCGGAGGCGGGCATCAAGGTCTTCCCCATGCCCAGCGTCGCCGACGAGGTGGCACCGATCGTCTACACCGTGCCGCTGCAGCTGCTGTCGTACCACGTGGCGGTGATCAAGGGCACCGACGTCGACCAGCCGCGCAACCTGGCGAAATCGGTGACGGTGGAGTGAGCCGGGCGGGATGATGCGACCCGGCCTGGCAGTCTGGAACAGGCCGGATGCTCCGGCCGCAGCTGGAGTGGAAACAGGACAATGACGGACAAGCTGGCGGTGCTCACTGCCGAGGAAAAGGCCACGCTGGCCGGGGTGACCTTTCGTTTCACGGTCTACACGGTGCTCGTCACCGGCTTCATGCTGCTGCTGCTGCGCATCGTGCGCGCCGAAGGCGCCGAGGTCTTCGGCGAGGGCGACCCGATCGAGAACGCGCAGGTCGCGCTGCTCATGCTGGCCGCGCTGGTGTTCCTGGTCACGGCCAGGCTGCAGGCCTCGTTCGATGTGCTCTGCCGCATCTTCGCGCTGTTCTGCGTGTTCGTGGTGATCCGCGAAGGCGATGCCTTCTGGGACGACCTGCTGCCGGCGGCGGGCTGGCAGCTGCCGGCGACCCTGGTGTTCCTGACCATCGCGGCCATGTATGCGCGTGA
>NZ_PTQZ01000110.1 GCF_002943415.1 Amnimonas aquatica
AACAGCCTCGGGCTGGGCACCTTGAAACGGGCGCCGTCGACCTGGATCAGGTTCAGCTGCACCGCACGCGCCAGCGTCTCCGGCGTCATCTGGCGCTGGAACAGGGTCATGAGCTCGGACAGCTCGTAATAGGCCGGCACTTCCTCGGCCCACGGCGTGGTGATGGCCTGCTCCAGCCCCAGCAGCTGGCGCAGGTCGTGGCCCTTCTCCCAGGCCTCGATCAGCTCGGAGATGTTCGACAGGCTGTAGCCGCGCGCCAGCAACGGACCGATGACGCGCAGGCGGGCGAGATGGGCGTCGCTGTAGATGCCGGTGCGGCCGCGGATCTCGGGCGGCGGGATCAGTCCGCGATCCTGGTAGGCGCGCACATTGCGCACGGTCATCTGCGCGGCCTGGGCCAGCTCGTCGATGGTGAACTCCCGGGCAGGGATAGCCGCCGCCGGCTTGCCTTCTTCTGTCATGGAGTCACTGGAACCTGTCATCAGCCTCTGTCTCAGCCTGCGTGTCGCGCAACTATACCCCAGTCGCGACGGGTTGCCTTATTAATACATCCGGGCAGGTCGCCCGCTCCAGCGCATCCAGCCACCGCACCGCCGCCTCGCGGCTGTCGCCGCACATCTCGGCAGAAGGCGAGAGGCTGCCGCAGACCGCCGGACGCGAGGGCTGGCCGAAGATCCGGCACAGGCTGTCATCGTCAAGCTGCACGCAGCGCTCGCCCGCGCGCTTGCCCTGCGGCATGCCGGGAATGGGCGAGGAAATGGAGGGCGCCGTGCAGCAGGCACCGCAGCCGGGACGGCAGGATACGCTGTTCATGCCCGGAGCTTACGGCAAAGTGACTGATTCTGAAAGACAAAAGCCCGGCTCCTGACGAAGCCGGGCTTTTTTCCCGCACCCCGCCGGCGAAACCGGCGGGGCGGAACGGTCTTGCAGGAAGGCCTTACTGGAAGGTCTTGCCCTGGGCGGCCATGTCGCGCAGCAGCTGCGGCGGCGTGAAACGGTCGCCGTGCTTGGCGGCCAGCTCATCGGCGCGCTTCACGAACTGCGGCAGGCCGATGTAGTTGATGTACTGCAGCACGCCGCCGGTCCACGGCGCCATGCCGATGCCGAAGATGGAACCGATGTTGGCGTCGGCGACCGAGGTCAGCACGCCTTCCTCGAAGCAGCGCGCGGACTCGATGGACTGGCGGAACAGCAGGCGTTCCTTCAGCTCCTCGAACTCGGCTTCGCTGATGGCGACCTTCTCCGGCTTCACGAAGTGCTCGACCAAGCCCGGCCAGATCACCTTCTTGCCACCCTCCGGATAATCGTAGAAGCCCTTGCCGGTGCGCTTGCCGTTGCGGCCGAACTCGTCCATGAGACGGTCGACCACCTTTTCGGCCGGGTGCGCCGGATAGGCCTTGCCTTCGGCTTCCAGGTCCTTGATGGTCTGCACGCGCACCTTGCGGCCCAGCTCCATGGTGACTTCGTCGGTCACCGCCAGCGGGCCCACCGGCATGCCGGCCTGGGCGGCGGCCTGCTCGATGCTCTGCGGGTGGTAGCCCTCGCCCAGCATGGCGATGCCTTCGTAGGTGAAGGTGCCGAACACGCGCGAGGTGAAGAAGCCGCGCGAGTCGTTGACCACGATCGGCGTCTTGCGGATCTGCAGCACGAAGTCGAAGGCCTTGGCCAGCGCGGCATCCGAGGTCTTCTCGCCGCGGATGATCTCGACCAGCGGCATCTTGTCGACCGGCGAGAAGAAATGCAGGCCGATGTAGTTCTCCGGCTTCTTCGATGCCTGCGCCAGGCCGGTGATCGGCAGCGTCGAGGTGTTGGAGCACATCAGCACATCCGGCAGCGCATTGGCTTCCGACAGCTCGGTGGCCTTGGCCTTGATGCCGCGGTCCTCGAAAACGGCCTCGATGACGATGTCACAGCCCTTGAGATCGGCATGGCTGTCGGTGGTCTGGATCAGCGCCAGCGTGGCCTCGGCCTTGGCGGCATCGAGACGGCCCTTGCTGACACGCTTGTCGAGCAGGCCCTTGGTGTAGGCCTTGCCGCGCTCGGCAGCCTCCAGCGTCTGGTCGAGCAGCACGACCTGGACACCCACCGAAGCAGCCACATAGGCAATGCCCTGGCCCATCATACCGGCACCCAGCACACCGACCTTGGTGGCCTTCCAGGCCGGGTAGGTTTCCTTGCTCGGACGCGAACCGCCACCATTGATCTTCTGCAGGTCGAAGAAGAAGGCCTTGATCTGATTCTTCGCCTGCTTGCCGCAGGCCAGGTGCACGAAGTAGCGGTGCTCGATCTTCAGCGCATTGTCGAAATCGACCTGGGCACCTTCGACCACGGCGGACATGATGGCCTTCGGCGCCGGGTAGTTGGCGTTCTTGGTCTGCTTGCGCAGGTTGGCCGGGAAGGCCGGCAGGTTCATCGCCAGCGCCGGGGTGGACGGGGTGCCGCCCGGCATCTTGTAGCCGGACTTGTCCCACGGCTGCTGGGCGGCCGGGTTGGCCTTGATCCAGGCGCGAGCCTTGGCCAGCATGTCTTCGGCATCGCTCGCCAGCTCGTCGATCAGGCCGATGGACTGCGCCTTCTCGGCTTTCATGCGCTGACCCTGCATGAGCACGTTCATGAGCGCGTTCTGGATGCCCAGCATGCGCGTGACGCGGGTCAGGCCGCCGCCACCCGGCAGCAGGCCCAGCGACACTTCCGGCAGGCCGAACTCGGCCTTGGTGCCGCCGATGGCGACGCGGCGGTGCGCGGCCAGGGCGATCTCCAGACCGCCGCCGAGGGCGGTGCCGTTGAGCGCGGCCACGACCGGCTTGCCCAGCGTTTCCAGCTTGCGCAGCTGGCCGTTGATCTCGACCAGCTCGGCCTTCATGGTGTCGGCGTATTCCGGCGTGGCCTGGATCAGCAGGCGCAGGTCGCCGCCGGCGAAGAAGGTCTTCTTGGCGGAAGTGAGGATGACACCGGCGATGTCGGCCTTCTCGGCCTGCAGGCGGGCCACGGCCTCGCCCATCGACTTCCGGTACAGCTCGTTCATGGTGTTGGCCGACTGGTTAGGGTCGTCCAGGGTCAGGGTGACGATGTTGTCGGCGTCCTTTTCCCAGCGGATGGCGCTCTGAGTCATGTTCGTTCTCTCTTGATCCGATGTTCCGGGGTCTGGTGCGGGAGTCCGCGCTCAGACGCGCTCGATGATGGTGGCGATGCCCATGCCGCCGCCGACGCACAGGGTGCACAGGGCGCGCTTGAGGTTGCGACGCTCCAGCTCGTCCAGCACGATCTGCACGATCATGCAGCCGGTGGCGCCGAGCGGGTGGCCCATGGCGATGGAGCCGCCATTGACGTTGGTGACGTCATGCGAGATGCCCATGTCCTTCATGAAGCGCATGGCGACAGCGGCGAAGGCTTCGTTGATCTCCCACAGGTCGATGTCCTCGACCTTCAGGCCGGCCTTGGCCAGCGCCTTGCGGGCGGCCGGGGCCGGACCGGTGAGCATGATGGTCGGGTCGGCGCCGCTGACGGCGGTGGCGACGATGCGCGCGCGCGGCTTCAGGCCCAGCTTCTTGCCGGCGGCTTCGCTGCCGATCAGCATCAGCGCGGCGCCATCGACGATGCCCGAGGAATTGGCGGCGGTGTGCACGTGGTCGATCTTCTCGACCCAGTGGTACTTCTGCAGGGCCACGGCATTGAAGCCACCCATTTCGCCCATCATGGCGAAGGACGGCTGCAGGCCGGCCAGCTTCTCGACGGTGGAATCCGGCTTGATGAACTCGTCTTCGGCGAGCACGACCTGGCCGTTGAGATCGGTGACCGGCACCACCGAGCCCTTGAACCAGCCCTGGGCGCGGGCGTGGGCGGCGCGCTTGTTGGACTCGGCGGCGAAGCTGTCGACATCGGTGCGGCTGAAGCCTTCCAGGGTGGCGATCAGGTCGGCGCCGATGCCCTGCGGCACGAAGCCGGTCTCGAGGTTGGTTTCCGGGTCCATGGCCCAGGCACCGCCATCCGAGCCCATGGGCACGCGCGACATCGACTCGACGCCACCGACCACGACCAGCTCTTCGAAGCCGGAGCGGATCTTCATGGCGCCGAGGTTCACGGCCTCGAGGCCGGAAGCGCAGAAGCGGTTGAGCTGGACACCCGCCGTTTCGTTCGGCCAGTGCGCCTTCAGCGCGGCCGTCTTGGCGATGTCGGCGCCCTGGTCGCCCACCGGACCGACGCAGCCCAGCACCACGTCATCGACGTGATGCTTGATGTCGGCGCCGTTGCGCGCTTCCAGCGCCTTGAGCAGGCCGACGACGAGGTCGACCGGCTTCACGGTGTGCAGCGAACCGTCTTTCTTGCCTTTGCCGCGCGGGGTGCGCACGGCATCGAAAATCAGGGCTTCCGTCATGATGGAATGTCCTCTCGGGTGAATATGGACTTACACAGTGACCCTATGGTCATCAGGTGTCAGCGAATGTCCTCCCCCGCCCCCCTGTCCGACAATGACCTGAGCTGACAAAAACCATGACGAAAATGATCAGCCCGGCCGGGCTTGTCCACACGAAAAGCAGGGGCGGCTTGGCAAGCGGGAAGGAGTCGGGTACAACGGGGACGCGCCGCGCGCGACCCTGAAAAGAAGAAACAAGAAGAGGACCCAGGCCATGAGCGAACAGCGTTTCGGCAGCTTCCGCGAGTTCTATCCGTACTATCTGCAGGAACACAGCAACACCACCTGCCGCCGCCTGCACTTCATCGGCACCACGCTGGTGCTGATCCTGCTCGCCGCCGTGCTGGCCAGCGGCCACTATGTCTGGCTGTGGTTGCTGCCGGTCGCCGGCTACGGCTTCGCCTGGGTCGGACACTACGGCTACGAGAAGAACCGCCCCGCCACCTTCAAGCACCCCTTCTACAGCCTGATGGGCGATTTCGCCATGTACCGCGACATCTGGCTGGGCCGCATCAGCATCTGAGCAGGCAGCGGCGCCGGATCAGCCGGCGCCGCCCCCGGCACGCAGGCGAAACGCCGGCTGATCAGCGCAGGGCGTCTCGCCCGAGGCTGGCGGCGCGGCGGTCGCCGGTCTCGGCGGATCTGCCTCCGTCGCCATCGCACTTGGCGGGATCATCGCCGCAGACCGGGCACTCGCCATCGCGCAGGCCGAGCTTGTTGAGGCCGCCACAGGAGCCCTTGATCGGATCTCGGCCGTTCATGACACCCACCGCCATGCCCACGATCACCAGCAGGATGACAGCGAAACAGATCAGGGCAACGGTCAGCATGCAGACCTCCTCAGTGCTTCAGGAACGGCTCGAAAGCACTGGAATGACGGCTGCGGAAGCCATCATCGGTACGTTCGATGAAATAGGCGGCGATGCCCCGCGCCTCGGCCAGAGCCAGTCCGCGCTCGGGCCCCAGCACGTTCAGCGCCGTGGCCCAGGCATCCGCCAGCGTGACGTCGGCCGGGTCGGGCGACACCACGGTCACCGACACGCCGCGATGCGTGATCGGCCGCCCCGTTGAGGGGTCGATGGTATGCGAGTAGCGCACGCCATCGGCCTCGAAATAGTTCCGGTAGGAGCCAGAGGTGGAGATAGCACCGCCAGCGGGCAGGTCCAGCAGCTGTGCCGGCCGGCCGCTGCCGTCGGGCTGCTCGATGGCAAGCTGCCACGTGCGCCCGTCCGGACGGCGCCCCAGGCTGCGCAGACTGCCGGCCACACCGACCAGGTAATCACGCACGCCCAGCGACTCAAGCGTGGCGGCAAGATCATCGACACCGGCCCCCTCGCCCACGGAAGACAGGTCC
>NZ_PTQZ01000111.1 GCF_002943415.1 Amnimonas aquatica
CCAGCATGCCGTAGTAGTGATCGAAGCTGCGGTTTTCCTGCATCAGGATCACCACGTGCTCGACGTCCATGATGCTGCCGGTGCGGTTGTTGGCCGGGATTTCCAGCGCGCGGACGATGGAGGCCGGCAGCAGGCCGGCGGCGAGCGTGGCGCCGGTCAGTTGCAGGAAGCGGCGGCGATGGACGCGCATGCGGGCTCCGGTTCTTGTTGTTGGCGGGTGTGGCGGCGGCGGGCGCGCAGGTGCCCTGCGTGCGTCCGCGCATTGCAACAATTCTGTCACATGACCGGCGAGGGCCAGAAGGGAATGGCGGGGGGATCAGTGTGCCTTGGCCGCCGGTGACGCCATGGTGGCCTGCTGTGCCCGCAGCATGGCCTCCATCTGCTCGGCCGGCACCGGCCGGCTGATGTGGTAGCCCTGCACGTAGTCGCAGCGCTCGTGGGTGAGGAATTCCAGGTGCTCGGCGGTCTCCACGCCCTCGGCGACCACGGTCATGCCGAGCTGGTGCGCCATGGTGATGATGGCGCGCACGATGGCGCCGTCTTCGGTGCAGTGGCCGATATCGCGGACGAAGGCCTGGTCGATCTTCAGCGTGTCGAGCGGGAAGCGGCGCAGCTGGCTCAGCGACGAGTAGCCGGTGCCGAAGTCGTCGAGCGCGATGGTCATGCCCATGGCGCGGATCTGCCGGAACACCTCGATGGCCACCTCGGGCTCTTCCATGAGCGAGGTCTCGGTGAGCTCGACCTCGAGCTGGCTGGCCGCCAGGCCGCTGTCATGCAGGGCCTGCTGCAGCACATCGATCAGGTCGCCCTTGTGCAGCTGCTGCGGCGGAATGTTCACCGCCACGCGCAGGCGGCCGAGACCGGCGTCCTGCCACTGGCGCACCTGGCGGGTGGCCTGGGCCAGCACGCGCTCGGTGATCACCGAGATCAGCCCGGTCTCCTCGGCCAGCGGGATGAAGCGCGACGGATGCAGCAGGCCCATGGTCGGGTGCTGCCAGCGCACCAGCGCTTCCATGCCGGTGATGCGACCGCTCGCCAGCGACACCTTGGGCTGGTAGTGCACGATGAACTCGTCGCGGAAGATGGCCTTGCGCAGGCTGCTCTCCAGATTCAGCTGCTCGACCGTGGCGCTGCGCATTTCCGGCGTGTAGACGCGCCACTGGTTGCCGCCCAGGCGCTTGGCCTGCTGCATGGCGAGGTCGGCGTGGTTGACCAGGATCGCCAGTTCGCGGCCATGCTCGGGGAACAGGCTGATGCCGAGCGAGGCGCCCAGCAGCAGCTCGTGGTCGCCGACCCGGAAGGGCGTGCGCAGCGCGCTGATGATGTCTTCGCAGAGCTGCTCCGGCGCGCCCTCGGGCGGATCGGTCCAGATCAGCGCGAACTCGTCGCCGCTGAGGCGGGCGAGCGTGTCCAGGCGGGTGCCCAGCTCGGTNTGAGGTGGATCAGGCCGATGCGCCCGCCGGATTCGCGCGCGGCGTTGATGGCAGCATGCAGGCGGTTGCGGAACTGGCGCCGGTTGGCGAGCTGGGTCAGGCGGTCGTAGTTGGCCAGGTAGTCGAGCCTGCGCTGCGTCTCCTCGGCCTCGCGTTCGCGCGAAATGTCGCGGCGGATGCCGAGCATGCGCGCCGGCCGGCCGTCATCCTGCCAGCTCACCACACGGCCGCGGTCCTCGACCCAGACCCAGTGCCCGCGCTGGTGGCGTATGCGGTAGCGCGCCTCGAAGCGCGGCGTGCGCCGGCGCAGGTGGTTGATGATGCTGCGCTTGACCAGGCGCAGGTCGTCCGGGTGCACCAGGCCGCTGGCGCGGCGCAGGAGCTGGGCGTCGCCGATGCCGCTGCAGCCCAGCAACGGCTCCAGGTTGGTGTGGGTGACGCGGTTGCTGAGCAGATCCCAGTCCCACAGCGCGATGCCCGAGGCCTCGATGGCGAGCGTCAGGCCTTCCTGGCTCTCCATCAGCGCCTCGGTGCGCTGGCGCACGCGCTCCTCGAGCTCGCCGTTGAGGTTCTGCAGCTTGGTCTCGGTCATGGCGCGGGTGTTGACCTCGCGCGCCAGCTGGCGGTTCATGTCCAGCGTGCGCGACTGGGTCTCGCGCAGGAAGCTGATCAGGTCCTCGTTGTCCAGGCGCAGCTTGACCGAGTCCACCACCATGCGGTTCAGGTAGCGCGCGCTCAGCACCAGGAACAGCCACCAGATGCTGCCGATCACGGCCACCATGAGCGAGGTCGAGGTCGGGTGCAGCAGCAGGTAGACCAGGCAGGGCAGGAAGGCGGTGACGGTGAACGCCACGAAGGCGCGCAGGTGGCCGGCGTAGGCTGCCAGCGCCGAGATGCCCTGGGCGCCGAGCAGCGCCGAGAGCAGGATCTGCCGGCTGGTGACATCGGCCATGAATTCGCTGGTGGGGAACACGCGCGGGTTGAGCGCGATCAGCGCGAAGGCCCAGAAGCAGCCGGTGAGCAGGGCGGTCAGGGTGAGGATCTGGCCCAGCCAGCGGGTCTGCAGCTGGGTGCTGCGACCCAGCCACCAGACCAGCACGCCGCGGATCATGAGGAAGCCGGTGAACACGCCGGCCCAGGTCAGGATGACGCGGTTGCTGGCATAGGGCCAGTCCCAGAGTATCCAGGCGGCGATGGCGACCGAGGCGATGGAGATGAACAGGAAGCGCGGCAGCTGGCGATGCACCTGCGCGAGCACGGCCACGCGCAGGCGCTGAGCGGGCTCGGGCGTCTGGGTGGTGTCGCCGTGCGCTGGCCGGTCCGGGGCTGTCGGACGCTGCGCTGCCACATCGGACATGGGTGGTCATCCCTCGCTGGCTTGTCCGTTCTGGGCGGACAATGCGTCGTTATGGCGCTACCTTACCATTTCCCGCCGTCATATGCCCGAACCGGCGGCCCTGCTGGTCTACAATGCCGGCATGAACGAATCCGATCTGCTCGCCGGCCTCAACCCGGCCCAGCGCGATGCCGTGACCTGCGACAGCCAGCACCTGCTGGTGCTGGCCGGGGCCGGCTCGGGCAAGACCCGCGTGCTCACCACGCGCATCAGCCATTTCTGCCGCGAGTTCGGCATGTCGCCGTTCGCGGTGCTGGCGGTGACCTTCACCAACAAGGCCGCGCACGAAATGCGCGCGCGCCTGGAGCAGCAGCTCGGCATCGCCACCCAGCCGCTGTGGATCGGCACCTTCCACGGCCTGGCGCACCGCTTCCTGCGCATGCACTACAAGGAAGCGAACCTGCCGCAGACCTTCCAGATCCTCGATGCCGACGACCAGCAGCGCGTCATCAAGCGCGTGCTGCGCGACCTCCAGCTCGACGAGGAGAAGTGGCCGGCGCGGCAGGCGGCCGGGTTCATCAACGGGCACAAGGAAGAGGGTCGGCGGCCGCAGCACATCCGGCACAACGGCGACCTGTTCACGGCGACGCAGCTGCGCGTCTACGAGGCCTACGAGGTGATCTGCCAGCGTGGCGGCCTGATCGACTTCGCCGAGATCCTGCTGCGCAGCTACGAGCTGTGGCTCAACCATCCCGAGCTGCTGCGGCATTACCAGGCGCGCTTCCGCATGATCCTGGTCGACGAGTTCCAGGACACCAACCGCATCCAGTACGCCTGGCTGCGCCTGCTCGCCGGCGAGCACGGCATGCTCACCGCGGTCGGTGACGATGACCAGAGCATCTACGGCTGGCGCGGCGCCTGCATCGAGAACATCCGCACCTTCCAGCGTGATTACGGCGATGTCGAGCTGATCCGCCTGGAGCAGAACTACCGTTCGACCTCCATCATCCTGCAGGCGGCCAACGCGGTGATCGCCAACAACGGCGATCGTCTTGGCAAGAACCTGTGGACCGACCGCGGTCAGGGCGATCCGATCCGGGTCTACGCCGCCTTCAACGACCTCGACGAGGCGCATTTCATTGCGCGCATGCTCGACGAGCGCTTCCGCGCCGGCACCGCGCGCCGCGACATGGCCATCCTCTACCGTTCCAACGCGCAGTCGCGCGTGCTCGAAGAGGCGTTGCTGCGCGGGCAGATTCCCTATCGCATCTACGGCGGCCTGCGCTTCTTCGAGCGTGCCGAGATCAAGAACGCCGTGGCCTACCTGCGCCTGCTGCAGCAGCGCGACGATGACACCGCCTTCGAGCGCGTCGTCAATACGCCCACGCGCGGCATCGGCGACAAGAGCGTGGACACGCTGCGCCAGCTCGCCCGCGAGCAGGGCATCAGCCTGTGGGCGGCGGCACTGGCGGTCACCCGCGAGAAGCTGCTGCCGGCGGCCGCGACCGGCAAGATCATGGCGTTCCTGCAGCTGGTCGAAACCCTGGACGTGACCACGCGCGAGGTGCCGCTGGGCGAGCTGGTGTCGGCGGTGATCGAGCAGACCGGGCTGATCGCCCACCACGAGAAAGAGAAGGGCGAGAAGGGCCAGGCACGGGTGGAGAACCTGCGCGAACTGGTGACCGCCGCGCGCGAGTTCGACGTCGAGGACGACGAGGCGCCGTCGCCGCTGGCGGCCTTCCTCGACCACGCCGCACTGGAGGCCGGCGAGCAGCAGGCCGGCGAGTTCGAGGACGCGGTGCAGCTCATGACCCTGCACGCCGCCAAGGGCCTGGAGTTCCCGGTGGTGTTCCTGGCCGGCTGCGAGGAAGGCCTGTTCCCGCACGAAATGGCCCTGCAGGACAACAACCTGGAGGAGGAGCGGCGGCTCTGCTATGTCGGCATCACCCGCGCCATGCGCGAGCTGTTCATGACCTATGCCGAGGTGCGGCGCCTGTACGGCAGCGAGAACTACAAGGTGCCGTCACGTTTCCTGCGCGAAATTCCGGAGTCGCTGCTGGAGCCGGTGCGGCAGCAGTCGGCGCCGGCCTTCGGCGGTCAGCGCGGCGGTTTCGGCAGCCAGGGCGGCAGCGCGGGCACGCGCATGACCGGCGGTGGCAGCGGAAGCCTGCGCCAGACCACGCTGGGCGGCGATGCCACCGGCGAGGGTGCCTGGCAGCTCGGTCAGCGCGTCAGCCATCCGCGTTTCGGCGAGGGCGTGATCCTGGCGTTCGAGGGCAACGGGCCGAATGCGCGCATCCAGGTCAATTTCGCCGACCTGGGCAGCAAGTGGCTGGTGGCGCAGTACGCGCGCCTGACGCGGATCTGATCAGGGCAGCGGGCGGGTGCGGCCCTGGGCGTTGATGGCGACGAAGGTGAACAGGCCTTCGGTGAGCTTGCGCGGGGCGTTCTCCGGGTCGCTCATTTCCCAGGCCTCGATGCTGATCTTGATCGACGAGCGGCCGATTTCGATGATGTCGGTGTAGCAGGCGACAATGTCGCCGACCTTGATCGGACGCAGGAACACCATGGAGTCGATGGCCACGGTGGCGACGCGGCCCTGGGCGCGCTTCTGCGCCGAGATGGTGCCGGCGAGGTCCATCTGTGTCACCAGCCAGCCGCCGAAGATGTCGCCGTTGCCGTTGACGTCGCGCGGCATGACCAGTGTCTGCAGGCAGAGCTGGCCTCGCGGCTGCGGAGTGTTCTCACCAAGCGCTGGCGTTCCCAAGCTGGACTCCCGGTTGTTCTTGTTGGCCTGCGTATATTCCGTATTGTCGCCGGGGTTGTCTATCGGCCAGGGCGGGCGGGCAGACCAAAAACTGTCATTCAACCGTAACAAAACTGAACGAAAGTACGCTCGTCCCGACAAGGCCGGTCCGCGTTTCGCGCAGTGCCGCCGGGAACATGACCGCCAGACAGGCTCCCAAGAGGACT
>NZ_PTQZ01000112.1 GCF_002943415.1 Amnimonas aquatica
GCGCTTCCCGCTGGCGCCGGGCCAGCGCGCGGTGCGTGTGCAGGATGCCGCGCTGGTGGAAGAGTTCATGCGTCTGTACGAGGAGGCGCCGGCCAAGGACGACATGCTGAAGGCGCTGCTGGCGCTCATGCCGGCACCCGCAGCGCCGGGCGAGGACGCCGCCGGCCGCCGGCTGGCGCCGGTGTTCGACCTGCTCCGCCAGCAGGGCGACGAGAACCACGGCCGCGACCGCGCCGCCGGCGTGGCGCACCTGTCGGCATCACGCATGATGCACCTGTTCCGCGCCGAGACCGGCATGAGCTATCGCGGTTTCCGCATCTGGAAGCGGCTGATCCTGGCGGCCGAGCATCTGCAGCGCACCGACTGCCTGACGCGCTCGGCGGTCGACGCCGGCTTCGCCGACGCCAGCCATTTCAGCAACTGCTACAAGCGCTACATCGGCGCCAGCCCGTCACTGGTGTTCCGCAGCCTGCAGCGTTTCGAGCGCTGAGCCCGGCGCGCGCTGGCCGACCCTGTGCTCAGCCCGGTCCCAGCGGCCAGCCCAGCACCAGCCACAGCGCCAGCAGGCCGCCCCAGCCCAGCAGCAGCACCAGCGAGTAGGGCAGCATCAGCGCCATCAGCGTGCCGATGCCGGCCTTCGGCTCGAAGCGCTGCGCGAAGGCCACCACCATGGCGAAGTAGGGCATGAGCGGGGTGATGATGTTGGCCACGCTGTCGCCGACGCGGTAGGCCGCCAGCGTGGCCTCGGCGGGAATGCCGGCGAGCAGGAACATGGGGATGAACACCGGCGCCATCAGCGCCCATTTCGCCGACGCCGAGCCGATCAGCAGGTCCAGGCCGACGGTGAAGAGCACGAACAGCAGCAGCAGCGTGACCGGCGCCAGCGCCAGCTCGCGCAGCCCGGCGGCGCCGGAGATGGCCACCAGCTGGCCGATCTGGCTCCACTGGAACCAGGCGATGAACTGCGCCGCGAAGAACATCAGCACCAGGTAGCCGGCGAGCGTGCGCAGAGTCTCCTCCAGCGCCGAGATGGCATCGCTGCTGCGTGTCCAGCGCCCGCTGACGCGACCGTAGAGCAGGCCGGCGATGCCGGCGTAGAGCGCCACCAGCACCACCACGCCCTGGATCAGCGGCGACTTCGCCACCGAGCCGTCGTCGCCGCGCAGGAAGCCGTCGGCGGGCAGCAGCGCGGCGAGCACGAAGCCGGTCACCAGCACGGTCCAGGCCAGCACGGCGAGGCCGGCGCGCGGGTGCAGGCGGTCGCTGTCATCGCTCGCGTCGCTGCCGTGGTCGGGACGGGCGCCGTCGGCGAAGCGCGGCAGGATCAGCCAGCGGTTGACCAGTGTCACCAGCGCGGTGACCACGAACACCGAGACCGCCATGAAGTAGTAGTTGGCGGTGACCGCGACCTCGGCCTCCGGGTGCAGCGTGCGCACGGCCTCGGTGGCGATGCCGGCGAGCAGGGCATCGACCGGGCCGATCAGCAGATTGGCCGAGAAGCCGCCGGAGACCGCCGCGAAGGCGCAGGCGATGCCGGCCAGCGGCGGCAGGCCGGCGCGCTGGAAGAGCAGGCCGGCGAGCGGAATCACCACCACGTAGCCGGCATCCATGGCGATGCTGGAGAGCACGCCGGCGAACGCCACCAGCGTCGGCAGGCCGTGGCCGCGGCTGGCGCGCACCAGCGCCGCGAGGGCGGCACCGAGCAGTCCGGAGCGCTCCGCCAGGCCGAGGCCGAGCATGGCCACCAGCACGCTGCCCACCGGCGCGAAGCCGGTGAAGTTGGTCACGCTTTCGGTGAGCACGCGGCGCAGGCCATCGGCCGAGATCAGGTTCACCGCGCTGACCGTGCGGCTGCCATCCGGCCAGGTCACGCTCCAGCCGGTCAGCGCCAGCAGCCACGACGCCACCGCGACCATGCCGCACAGCCAGACGAACAGCCAGGCCGGCGGCGGCAGGCGATTGCCGAGGGTTTCGATGCGGTCGAGCAGGCGGAGCAGGGGAGCAGACATGGCGGGCACGGAAGGCATTCTGACGATGCCCCGACCTTACCCGAATCCCGCCATCACAAACACCGCCGCCGGTGACGCCGCGATGACGCCGCCCCGGCCCGCCCGTCAGGGCGCGTCACTGTCCGTGAAAAGGCCGCGGGGGGATAGAGGGCGGAAAACTGTAGCGCTTCCGAGCGTGTTTTCCGCCCTCTGTCCCCCCGCGACCATCTGCACCGATGGTTCAGGCGCCCTGGCTGCCGGCCTGGATCGCCGTCAGCGCGATGGTGAACACGATGTCATCGACCAGCGCCCCGCGCGACAGGTCGTTCACCGGCTTGCGCAGGCCCTGCAGCATGGGGCCGACGCTGACGCAGTCGGCGCTGCGCTGCACCGCCTTGTAGGTGGTGTTGCCGGTGTTCAGGTCGGGGAAGATGAACACCGTGGCGCGGCCGGCGACCGGGCTGTCCGGCGCCTTCTGCCGGCCCACGCTCTCGATCGCGGCGGCGTCGTACTGCAGCGGGCCGTCCAGCGCCAGGTCCGGGCGCGCGGCGCGCGCCAGGCGGGTGGCCTCGCGCACTTTCTCGACATCTTCCCCGCTGCCGGAGTCGCCGGTGGAGTAGCTGAGCATGGCCACGCGCGGGCTGATGCCGAAGGCTTCGGCCGAAGCCGCGCTCTGCAGCGCGATCTCCGCCAGTTCGGGCGCGTTCGGGTCCGGGTTCACCGCGCAGTCGCCGTAGACCAGCACCTGGTCCGGCAGCAGCATGAAGAACACCGACGACACCAGCTTGTAGCCGGGCAGGGTCTTGATCAGCTGCAGGGCGGGGCGGATGGTGTTGGCGGTGGTGTGGATGGCGCCGGAGACCAGGCCGTCGACCTCGTCCAGCGCCAGCATCATGGTGCCCAGCACCACCGTGTCCTCGAGCTGGGCGGCGGCCATGGGCGCGTTCAGGCCCTTGCCCTTGCGCAGCTCCACCATGGGTTCGACGTAGCGCTCGCGCACGCGGTCGGGGTCGATGATCTCCAGGTCCGGCGGCAGCACGATGCCCTGCACGCGCGCCACCTCGTGCACCGCTTCCGGCTTCGCCAGCAGCACGCAGCGGGCGATCCCGCGCGCCTGGCAGATGGCCGCCGCCTGCACCGTGCGCGGCTCGCTGCCTTCCGGCAGCACGATGCGCTTGCGCGCGGCCTGGGCGCGCTGCACCAGCTGGTAGCGGAACGCCGCCGGTGTCAGGCGGGTGTCCTGCGGGCCGCCACAGCGCGTGCGCAGCCACTCGTGGTCGATGTGTCCGGCGACGAACTCGGTGACGCGCTCGGCGCGTTCGCGGTCATCGAGCGGAATCTCCTTGTTCATGCGGTTGAGGTTGGTCGCGGTGTCGTAGGAGCCGGTGGCCACGGTCAGCACCGGCAGGCCGCCCTGCAACGCGTTGCGGCAGAGGTCGAGCACGCGCGGATCGGGCAGGAAGTCGGTGCACAGCAGCAGGCCGGCCAGCGGCACGCCGTTCATGGCCGCCAGGCAGGCGGCGAGGATGATGTCGTCGCGGTCGCCGGGGGTGACCACCAGCACGCCCGGCTGCAGCAGCTGCACCGTGTTGGGCATGGCGCGCGCACACAGGATGACCTTCTGCACGCGCCGCTGCTCGTAGTCGCCGGCGTTGAGCACGCTGGCGCCGAGCAGGTCGGCGACATCACGCGTGCGCGGCGCGTTGAGTTCGTCCTGGAAGGGAATGGCGGCGACCAGGCGGAAAGCCTCGCCGGTGAACAGCGGCGAGGCCGCGCGCAGCGCCTGCACATAGGCATCATCGGCGACCTTGTTGACCACGGCGCCGACGATATTGGCCTGGCGCGGCCCGCCGAACTGCTGCACGTGCAGCTCGATGCGGTCGGCCAGCGCCTCCGGTGTCTCGCGGTCGGGCGCAGTGACGAGGATGGCCTCGGCGTTCAGGCTCTTCGCCAGCGCCACGTTGATGCGGGCGGCGTAGCTGGCCTGCCGGGTCGGCACCATGCCCTCGATGATCACCACGTCCTTGTCCTGCGCCGCCTGCTGATGCAGTGCCAGCAGCTCCTCCAGCAGGTCGTCGAGGTTGTTGTCGCCGAGCATGCGCTCGACATGCGCCAGCGTCAGCGGTTCCGGCGAGCGGATGCCGTGGGTGGCCGCGATCAGGCCGGTGGAACGCTCCGGTCCGGCATCGCTGCGGTGGTGCTGGGCGATGGGCTTGAGGAAGCCGACCTTGAGGCCGCTGCGCTCGAGCGCGCGCACCAGCCCGAGGCTGGTCGAGGTGAGGCCGACGCCGAAGCCGGTGGGGGCGAGCAGGAAGGTGTGCATGGCGACTCCTTGTGACGGGCGGCTGGGAGGGCTTCAGGCGCTGGCTTGCCGGTCGAGCACGGCCAGCGTGTCGCGCGCGATCTGGCGCTCTTCGTTGGTGGGCACGACGAGGATGCGCGGTCCGCGCTGCGGATCACCGGCGTGGATGGCGCCGGCGCGGCCGCGCACGCAGCGGATGTTGGCCTCGGCGTCCATGGCCAGTCCGAGCAGGCCGAGGTGGGCCACGGTCTTGGCGCGCACCAGCGCCGAGTTCTCGCCGATGCCGCCGGTGAACACCAGGCCGTCGAGGCGGGGCAGGGCGCAGCTCAGCGCCGCCAGCGACTTGGCCAGGCGGTAGCAGAACACCTCGATGGCCAGCGCGGCGCCGGCGTGACCCTGGTCGCGCGCCTGTTCCAGCGTGCGCATGTCGTTGGACAGACCGTCGGAGAGGCCGAGCAGGCCGCTGTCCTTGTTCAGCATGGTGTCGATCTTTTCCAGGCTCCAGCCCAGCGTGCGCGCCAAGTGCCCGTGCAGATTGGGGTCGACATCGCCGCTGCGCGTGCCCATCACCAGGCCTTCCAGCGGCGTCAGGCCCATGCTGGTGTCTCTGCTGTGACCATTGACGATGGCGCAGGTCGAGGCGCCGTTGCCGAGGTGGGCGGTGAGCCAGCAGCTGTCGTCGGCGTCGAGCCCGGCGATCTCCGCCGCGCGCGCGCTGACGTAGCGGTGGCTGGTGCCGTGGAAGCCGTAGCGACGCACGCCGTGCTCGCGGTACAGGCGCTCCGGCAGGGCGTAGCGGTAGGCGTGCTCGGGCAGGGTCTGGTGGAAGGCGGTGTCGAACACGGCGACCTGTGGCAGGTCCGGGTAGACCTTGATGGCGCCTTCGATGCCGAGCAGGTTGGCCGGGTTGTGCAGCGGCGCCAGCGGCGAAGTCTCGCGGATCGCCGCCAGCGTTTCCGGGCGGATCAGGCTGGCGTCGGTGAAACGCTCGCCGCCGTGCACGACACGGTGGCCGATGCCGTGCAGCTGTCCGCCGGCAGCCTGCTCCACCAGCGGCAGCAGGGCGGCCAGCGCATCCTGGTGGTCGCTGCCGGGAATGGCGCGCTCGACCAGCTCGTCGCCGTGCTGCCAGCGCAGCGTGGCCTCGCCGCCGCCGAGGCGTTCGGCGATGCCGTGCAGCGGGAAGGCTTCCTGCTGTTCGTCGACCAGCGCGAACTTGATCGATGAGCTGCCGCAATTGATGACCAGAACGCTCCGGGCCGTCATGTCGTGGGTGTCCTGCCGCTGTCGTGGGGAGGTGCCATGAAAGCGGCTGCGGCGGACATTGTCAAAGCCGCGCTGATCAGGTGCGCGAATGAGGCCGCGACCGGCCGGCCACAGCCGC
>NZ_PTQZ01000113.1 GCF_002943415.1 Amnimonas aquatica
CCGTAGCCCACCGGCATGCGGCTGAGCTGCATGATGACATTGGCTCCGCCAGCCAGCAGCCCGATGCTGTCGAGCAGCCCGGGAAAGCGCCGGTCGCAGCTGGCCATGTCCATGGCCGGCGGCTCGGGCGTCTCGGCGGCTGACGCTGATCGTGGCGGCGGACTGTCTGCGGTGGCTGTCGGATCACGATCGGACGTGGCGATATCGGTCTGAGGCATGGTCATGGATACATTATTCATTATTTGTTTCATTGTTTCTCGATCATAGCCGCGCCGCCTTCGACAGGCAACACCGCACCTGCTTTAATGCGGCACCTGCCTCCCCCTGCCCGGCCCGCCGTGGCGGATGCCCCAGCGGATCACACGCCATGCGCCAATACCAGGCCAGCCTGCCCTTCATCCTGATCACGGTGTTCATCGATGTGCTCGGCATCGGCCTCATGCTGCCGGTGCTGCCGGCCCTGGTCGGCGAGCTGGCCGGCTCGCCGGAACAGCAGTCGTACTGGTACGGCGCGCTACTGGTGACCTTCGGCCTGGCGCAGTTCCTCGCCATGCCCTGGCTGGGCGCGCTCAGCGACCGCTACGGCCGGCGGCCGGTGCTGCTGTTGTCCATCTTCGGTCTTGGCGCGGCCTACCTGATCACCGCCACCACGGATTCGCTGCTGATCCTGGTGCTGTCGCGCCTGCTCAGCGGCGCCACCAGCGCCAGCTTCACCGTCGCCAACGCCTATGTCGCCGACATCACCACGCCGGCCGAGCGCAGCAAGGGCTTCGGCGCCATCGGTGCCGCGTTCGGGCTCGGCTTCATCGCCGGGCCCATGCTTGGCGGCCTGCTCGCGGAAAGCAGCCTGCGCCTGCCGTTCTGGGTCGCCGCCGGCATGGCGCTGCTGAACTGGCTGTACGGCTGGTTCGTGCTGCCGGAGTCGCTGCCGCCGGAACGCCGCGTGCCGATACGCCTGGCCAGCAGCGCCAATCCGTTCGCGGCCATGAAGCATCTGTCGCGCCTGGAGGGCGCAGCCGGGCTGGTGGTGGTCTATGCGCTGGTGCTGCTGGCGCAATGGCTGATGCACTCGACCTGGGTGCTCTACACCAGTTTCCGCTTCGACTGGACCCCGCGCGACAACGGCATCGCGCTCTGCCTGTTCGGCCTGACCTCGGCGCTGGCGCAAGGGCTGCTGCTCGGCCGGCTGCTGCCCAAGCTGGGCGAGAACCGCCTGCTGGCGCTGGGCCTGGGCTCATCCATCGTGGCCTCCGCGGGCTACGGCATGGCCGGCCAGCCGTGGATGCTCTACGTGCTGATCCTCTGCAACCTGCTGGCGTTCATGGTGGCGCCGCTGCTGCAGGGGCGCATCTCGCGCGCGGCGCCGGAGTCGCTGCAGGGGCTGACCCAGGGCGCGCTCAACGCCATCGCCAGCCTGAGCACGGTGATCGCGCCGCTGATAGGCACCACCGTGCTGGCCTGGGTGGCGCACCTGCCGGCGGATGACTGGCGCCTGGGCAGCACGTTCTTCATCAGCGGCCTGCTGCAGCTGGCGGCGCTGGCGCTGGTCTGGCACTGCCTGCGCGCGCCGGCGGTGCCCCCGGCCGCGACCGGTGCCGCCTCCTCCGGACGTACTCACCCGGACTGATACGCAAACAGGTGCTGAAATCACCTGTGCAAAGCAGTGGCTTTCAGTACAATCCGCGCCATGACCACGCCCGACGCACATGCACTCCCCTGCCCCTGCCCGGGCCTCGATATCCTGCATGCCGATGCCGACTGCGTGGTCCTGCGCAAACCTTCCGGCCTGCACAGCGTGCCCGGCCTCGGCAGCGACAAGCACGACAGCATCCTCACCCGCCTCCAGCAGCACGATCCGGACATCCACGCGGTGCACCGACTCGACCGTGACACGTCAGGGGTGATGGTCTTCGGCCGTCACAAGGCGGCCACCAGTCATTTCGGCAAGCAGTTCCAGGCCCGCACGGTGGACAAGCACTACGTGGCGCTGGTGGCGGGCCTGCCCGAAGAGGATGCCGGCGAGATCGACCTGCCCATGCGCTACGCCCCCGAAATCAAGCCCCGCCAGATTGTCGATCCGATCGCCGGCAAGCCGGCGCGGACGCTGTGGCGCGTGCTCGCGCGGCGTCAGCATGTCGCGCTGCTGGCGCTGGAACCGGTGACCGGGCGCACGCACCAGCTGCGCGTGCACCTGCAGGCCATCGGCCACCCCATCCTGGGCGACAGCCTGTACGCGCCGGATGCCTGGCGCGAAGCCAGTCCGCGTCTGTGCCTGCACGCTGCCGAACTGGCCTTCGATCACCCCGCCGATGGCCGGCGCATGCGCTTCACGGCCCCGGAAGACTTTTCAACCATATTCTCCTGAAGACCCTGTAACCCAATGAAAAACAATGTTCCTGCCCTGGGCCAACGCTGGATCTCCGATGCCGAACCCGAGCTCGGCCTCGGTGTCGTGATCGAAGTCGATGCCCGGGCCATGACGGTGCTGTTCCCGCGCAGCGAGGAAACCCGCGTCTATGCCCGCGCCAATGCTCCGCTGACCCGCATCCACTTCGGTGCCGGCGACCGCATCGAGGATGCCGACGGCAAGTCCTGGCAGGTGCTGTCGGTGCAGGAGCAGCACGGCCTGTTCCGTTACAACGTGCGCGATGACGCCGGCGACGAGAAGGCGCTGGCCGAGACCCGCCTGTCGGCCGAACTGCACCTGTCGCGTCCGCGCGAGCGCCTGCTCGCCGCCCAGCTCGAAGCCCGGCACTGGTTCCCGCTGCGCCTCGCCGCCGCCCGCGAGGGCCAGCGCCTGGCGCAGAGCCCGGTGCGCGGCCTCATGGGCGCCCGTGTCGGCCTGATTCCGCACCAGCTCTCGGTCGCCCACACGGTGGCCAGCCGGCTGGCGCCGCGCGTGCTGCTGGCCGATGAAGTCGGCCTCGGCAAGACCATCGAAGCCGGTCTGGTGCTGCATGCCCAGCACCGCCAGGGCCGCGCCGAACGCGTGCTGGTGCTGGTGCCGGACAGCCTGGTGCACCAGTGGCTGGTGGAAATGCGCCGCCGCTTCAACCTCGCCTTCAGCCTGTTCGACCTCGAGCGCTGCGCGGCGCTGGCCGAAGATGGCGACAACCCCTTCCTCAGCGAACAGCTGGTGCTGGCACCGCTGTCGCTGCTCACCGACCACCCGCACCTGCTGACTTCGGCCAGCGAAGCGCCCTGGGACATCCTGGTGGTGGACGAGGCGCATCACCTGGGCTGGTCGCCGGAAGAATCCAGCATCGAATACGACGTGGTGGCCACGCTGGCCGAGCGCATCCCCGGCCTGCTGCTGCTCACCGCCACGCCCGAGCAGCTCGGCCTGGAGAGCCACTACGCCCGTCTGCACCTGCTCGATCCGGCGCGCTATCCGTCGCTGGAGGCGTTCATCGAGGAGCAGGATGGTTGGCACGCCACCCGTGACCTCGCCGACGCCCTCATCGGCGGCGAGCCGGACGCCGACAGCAGCGCGCAGCTGGCCGGCCTGCTCCCTGATCTGGCACTGAAGCTCGACCAGACGGAGGGCCGCGAAGCCGCGCTCAAGGCCCTGCTCGACCGCCACGGCCTCGGTCGCGTGCTGTTCCGCAACACCCGCGCCGCCGTCGGCGGCTTCCCGGCGCGCGAAAGCCATCCGCTGCGGCTGCCGGTGCCGGAAAGCTACGCAACGTGGATCGCAAAGGGCGCGATCTGGCCGGAAACCCGGGTCGACGAGGAAGTCTGGCTCGCCGACGACCCGCGCCTGCCCTGGCTGGCCGCCTGGCTGAAAGCGCACAAGCGCGACAAGTGCCTGTTGATCACCCGCACCGCGCCGGTGGCCGAAGCGCTGGAGACCTGGCTGCGCCTGCGCGAAGGCGTGCGCACGGCGGTCTTCCACGAGGGCATGAGCCTGCTCGAACGCGACCGCGCCGCCGCCTACTTCGCCGACCCGGAAGGCGGCGCGCAGATCCTGCTCTGCTCGGAGATCGGCTCCGAGGGCCGCAACTTCCAGTTCGCCCGCCACCTGGTGCTGTTCGACCTGCCGGACAACCCGGACCAGCTCGAGCAGCGCATCGGCCGCCTCGACCGCATCGGCCAGCGCCACACCATCCAGCTGCATGTGCCGCTGCTCGACGGATCGGCGCAGGCGCGCCTGTTCCGCTGGTACGACGAGGCCCTGGGCGTGTTCTCGCACTGCTCGCCGACCGCGCCGACGGTGCACGAGTACCATCTCGCCGAACTCAAGCCGCTGCTGCGCCCGGCGGCCGACGAAAGCGCGCTGGATGAGCTCATCGGCCGCGCCCGCGGCCTGCGCGAGACCCTCGAGGCCGACCTTGCCGCCGGCCGCGACCGTCTGCTGGAGCTGCAGTCCTGTCGCCGTGATCTCGCCGAGCCGCTGGCACAGGCGCTGGCGGCACAGGATGACGACACCGGGCTGGACGAGTTCATGCTGGCGGCCTGGGAAGCCTTCGGCGTGCATGTCGAGGACCACGGCGCCGCGCGCACCTGGATCCTGCAGCCGGGCGAGCACCAGCTCATCGACGCTTTCCCCGGCCTCGACCCGGACGGCATGACGGTGTGCGCCGACCGAGCCACCGCGCTCTCGCACGAGGACTGGCACTTCCTGACCTGGGAACACCCCATGGTGCGCGGCGTGCTGGAATGGCTTGCACAGGCGCCGCAGGGCAGCGTGCAGGTGGCGGTGCTGCGCAACCGATCGGTGAAGCCCGGCACGCTGCTGCTCGAAGCCTGGTACGAGGCCGCCGTGCAGGCGCCGGCGGCGCTGGCACTGGACCGCGTGCTGCCGGCCGAGCCGCTGCGTCTGCTGGTCGATGCCCGCGGCCGCGACCTGGCGCCGCAGGTGGCCGCCGCCAGCCTGGCGAAGCAGCTCGACGTGCCCGAGATCAAGCTCGCGCGCAGCGTCATCAAGGCGCATCGCGATGACGCCGAGGCCCTGCTGGTGTCCGCCGAGAAGCTGGCAGCGGCCGGCGTCGATGCCGCCCGCACCAGCGCGCGCACGGCCTGGCTGGCGCTGGAAGGCGCCGAACTGGACCGCCTGAAGGCGCTGCAGCGCGTCAATCCGGCCGTGCGCGACAGCGAGATCGCCAACGCCGAAGCACGCCTGGCGCAAGGCCTGGCAGCGCTCGACCGCCTGCAGATGAGCCTGCACACGGTGCGCCTGATCATCGCGGCCTGATCACCGGCGCTCGTCGCCGCAGCGGCCTCCCCCCACAAACGGGGGGACGGCCCGGGCACCACCTCCCCCTTAGACTTCCGTACTGATCGCGCAGGAAAGCCCTGCCATTACACGGGGGTTGCTCATCATGTCCATGAAAACCGCCTGGCTGCCGCTGGCACTCGGTCTCGCGCTCGGCCTCGCCGCCCCGCTCACCGCGGTCGCCGCTCCGGCCGCGACCCTGTCCTCGCTCGACCCCGACAGCTACTTCAAGGGCAAGACCGGCGGCACCTTCGGCAAGGACGCCAGCAAGGTCCTGCCCGGCAGCAAGCGCGTGGCGGTGACCGGCTTCCGCGTCATCTTCGTGACCGGCAACACCATCAAGGCGCAGGTGCGCGCCAGCTACTTCGGCGGCGTCGACCGCAGCGGCGCCAACGCCAGCATGGCCGTGGACCTGAATGGTGTCGACGCCGTGGCGCT
>NZ_PTQZ01000114.1 GCF_002943415.1 Amnimonas aquatica
TGCCCTCTGCCGGCTGCGTCCCGGCCACTGCCGCCGCACAGCCGCTGCCGGTCCGGAAGCATTCCCCGGCCTGCACCTGCAGACCGGCAGCGACCGCACACCGGACCGTGTCGACGCACGCAGCCGCTTCATGCAGGCGCTGGCGCTGGAGCTGCGTGATGCCGGCCTGCTGCAGAACTGGCGCGGCGAGAACATGCAGCTCGACCACGCCGGCAGGCCCTTCCTGGTCATGGAGCGCGCCGCCTTCCGCACCCTCGGCCTGCGCACACCTTCGGTGCACCTGAACGGCTGGGTATGCAGCCCGGACGGCATGCTGCTGTGGGTCGCCGAACGCAGCCACCACAAGTTCGTCGACCCCGGCCGCCTCGACAACCTGGTCGGCGGCGGCCTNCCACGACGTCTGGCTGCCACCGCATTTCTCGGCCACCAATCAGGATGGCGAAGTCGCCCACGCCGGCGTCATGCCGGTCGGCGAGGCGCTGCCGCTGCTGCTCGCCGGCCGCTTCACCTGGGATGCCGGGCTGGTGGTGATCGACGGCCTGCTGCGCCAGCGCCACTTCGGCTTCGATGGCAGCCGCCGCATCGCGCAGACCCTGGCCGGCCTCGGCTACCGCGACGACTGCCCGGCCGGCCGGCACTGAACCCGCCCGCATGAGCGACCAGCCATGACCCGCACCGCACCATGATTCCGGCCGACGCCCGACAGGAGCTGCGAACGCTCGCCACGCTCACCGGCCCCATCCTCATCAGCCAGTTCTCGCAGGCGTCCTACGGCTTCATCGACACGCTCATGGCCGGGCAGGTGTCGGCGCTGGACCTGGCGGCCGTGGCCGTCGGCTCCAGTGTCTGGCTGCCGCTGTTCCTGCTCACCACCGGCACCCTGCTGGCAACCACGCCGCTGGTGGCCGAAGCGCATGGCGCCGGCCGCCGCGAGCGCATTCCCGGCATCACGCACCAGGCGCTGTGGCTAGCGCTGCTGGTCGGCCTCTGCACGCTGCTGCTGATCCGCAGCGCCGCGCCGGTGCTGAGCTGGCTCGACATGTCGCCGGAACTGCGCGAGATGACCCGGCTGTATCTGCACGGCGCTTCCTGGGGCATGCCGGCGGTCGGCCTGTTCTTCGCCCTGCGCTGCTACTGCGAGGCCCAGGGCCGGCCGCTGCCGGTCACCGTCATCAGCCTGTCCGGGCTGGCGCTGAACGTGGCCGCCAACCACGTGTTCATCCACGGCTCGGCCAGCGTGCCCTGGCTGCAGGCACTGCTGCCTGCCGGCCTGGAGATTCCGGCCATGGGCGGGCCCGGCTGCGGCTGGGCGACCTCGCTGGTGCTGTGGCTGCTGGCCGGCATCCTGCTGACCTATGTCCTGCTCGCGCCGGCCTTCCGCCAGGTGCGCCTGCTGCGCGCGGCGGTGCGCCCGCGACCGCGCGAGATCGTCCGCATCGCGGCGCTGGGGCTGCCCATCGGCATCGCCATCTTCTTCGAGGTCAGCTCGTTCGCGCTGGTGGCCATGCTGGTCAGTCCGCAAGGCGCCACCGTGGTCGCCGGCCACCAGATCGCGCTGTCGGTGACCTCCATGCTGTTCATGGTGCCGCTGAGCATCGCCATCGCGCTCACCATCCGCAGCGGCCAGGCCTTCGGTGCCCGCAACCTCGCCGCGCTGGTGCGCATACGCCGCGTCGGCCTGACCACCACCACGCTGATCGCGGCGGTCTCGGCGCTGTTCCTGCTGCTGGCCCGCGATCCGATCACCCGGCTCTACACCGATGACCCCGCCGTGCGCGCACTGGCCACGCAGCTGCTGCTGTTCGCCGTCGCCTACCAGATCGTCGACGCCCTGCAGGTCGGTGCCGCCGGCTGCCTGCGCGGCCTGCAGGACACCCGCAGCCCCATGGTGCTGACCCTGTTCGCCTACTGGGGCGTGGCCATCCCCTTCGGCTACATCGCCGGCAGCACCACCCTGCTCGGCGGCCAGGCCTGGGGCGCCCACGGCTACTGGGCCGGACTGGTGCTGGGCCTGGCGGTCGCCAGCCTGCTGCTCAACCGCCAGCTCAGGCGCCGGCTGGGGCTGCTGCAGCGCGACTGGCACGGCTACTGAGCGGCTGACGCGCGAACCGCGCGTCAGCCACCCTTGCGCAGGCGGTAACGGAACAGGCCGTCCTCGGGCTGACTCTCTTCCAGCAGGGCATGGCCGAGGAACCGGCAGAACTTGGGGATGTCGCGGGTAGTCGAGGGGTCGGTGGCGAGCACCAGCAGCTCGTCGCCGTCAGCCAGCTCACGCACGCGCTTGTGCAGCAGCATGACCGGCTCCGGACACAGCAGGCCGCGCGCGTCGAGCACCGGCACGGCAGCAGGTTCAGGGGCAGAGTCAGGCACGGACATGGGCGGCTTCCGGGTCGGCGGCAGGCGGATGGCTGGCGGACGCGGCAGCCAGCGCATGAGGCTCGCGAGTATAGCGCCAGGCCGGCCACAGCAGCAGCAGGCCGGCAGCCAGCGCCAGCAGGAAGAAATCACCGTAGCCGAGGTGTTCGGCGAGCAGGCCGGCGGGCAGGTAGAACAGACCGCCGAAACCGGCGAGGATGCCGACCTGCAGGGTGAAGTCGCTGCCGCCGTGATCGGGACGGCAACGGTCCATGACCGCCGCCAGCAGGGCCGCCGTGGCCATGCCGCCGAACAGGTGCTCGACGGCGTTGATCATCACCGCCAGCGTCACCGGCGACAGGCCGGCGAAGCCGCCGCCGAGCGCGGGCAGCACGAAAGCCCCGCAGGCCAGCGCCTGCAGCAGCGAGAACAGCACCAGCGCGTTCCGCCGCCCCAGCGGCGCCACCAGCAAACCGCCCAGCAGGGCACCGGCGATGGTGGTCACGGCACCGGCCAGGCTGACCTGCAGCCCCATGTCGGCCAGCGACAGGCCCATGTCGATGAGCATGGGCTTGACCATGGCGGAGGCCAGCGAGTCGGCCATCTTGTAGGTCACCAGCACCCAGATCCAGCCCTGCAGACCGGGCTGGCGGAAGAAGCCGAGCCAGATGCGCCAGTAGTGCCCGCGCGGGCCGTCCATCACCGCCTCCGGTGGCGGCGGCTCGCGCAGCAGCAGCACCGGGATCAGCAGCAGCGCCGACAGCGCCATGAGGCCGGCGAAGGCCGTGGCCCAGCCCGCCGTGCCCATGACATAGAGCAGCAGGCCGCCGCCGGTGATGATGCCGAGCCGGTGCGCCACCACCTGCACGCCGTTGCCGAGCCCGCGCTCGGCAGGCCGCAGGATGCGCACCGCCAGGCCATCGCTGGCGATGTCCTGGGTGGCCGACAGCAGGTTGACCAGGAACAGCAGCCCGAACAGCAGCAGAACGCTGTCGCGCTCGCGCAGGCTGTCCGGATCGAAAGCCATGAGCGCGGCCAGCGCGGCGATCATCCCCAGGTTCATGGGCAGGATCCAGCTGCGCCGGTAGCCCAGACGCGGCCACCAGTGCCTGTCCACCCACGGCGCCCACAGCACCTTCAGCGCCCACGGCAGCGCCAGCAGGCCGCTGAGGCTGATCAGCGACAGCGGCACGTCATGACTGCGCAGGATCGCGGGGATGGCCTGGCTGTAGACCCCGAAGGGAATGCCCTGCGCCAGGTAGAGCGCGAGCAGCAGGCCGAGGCGATTAGGCAGCGGCGACATCATGCCGCGCCCGTCAGGCGAACACGATGGTCTTGTTGCCATGCACCAGCACGCGATCCTCCAGGTGCCAGCGCACCGCGCGCGCCAGCACCTGGCGCTCGACGTCCTGACCCATTTCGCGCAGCGTCGGCACCTCGTCGCGATGCGACACGCGCTCGACATCCTGCTCGATGATCGGCCCCTGGTCGAGGTCGGCGGTGACGTAGTGCGCGGTCGCGCCGATCAGCTTCACGCCCTTGTCGTAGGCCTGCTGGTAGGGGTTGGCGCCGACGAAGGCGGGCAGGAAGGAGTGGTGGATGTTGATGATGCGGTGCGGCCAGCGCGCGGTGAACTCCGGGCTGAGGATCTGCATGTAGCGCGCCAGCACGATCAGGTCGACGCCGGCCAGCAGCTCCTCGATGCGCGCCTCGGCCTCGGCCTTGGTCGCCGCCGTCACCGGCACGACATGGAACGGCACGCCGAAGTTCTCGACATCGGCGCGCAGGTCCTCGTGGTTGCTGACCACGGCCACGATGTCGCAGGGCAGCGAACCGCGCGACCAGCGCCAGAGCAGCTCCATCATGGCGTGGTCGTACTTCGACACCAGGATGCCGACCTTCTTGCGCTCGGCGGCGTAGCTGATGTGCCACTTCATGGCGTAGCGCGTGGCCACCGCGTCCTGGAAGGCCTGCTCCAGATGCTCGCGACTCAGGCGCAGGTTGCCGGTCTGGAACTCCATGCGCATGAAGTAGGTGCCGCCCTCCGGCGCCGTGGCGTGCTGGTCGAGGTCGGTGATGTTGGCGCCATGGTTGTAGAGGAAGCTGGAGACCGCGCTGACGATACCGGGGGCGTCGGGGCAGTTGATCAGCAGGCGGGCGGTGGTGTCAGTCATTTTCCGGGGTTCCGAGTAGCTGGCGCCGGCAGGCGGCCGGCGTCATGCCGGTCCACTTCTTGAAGGCGCGATGGAAGGCGCTGGCCTCGGAGAAGCCCATCATGAGGGCGATCTCGTCGATCGACAGCGCCGGCTTGGCGAGATAGAAGCGCGCGGCATCCTCGCGCATCTGGTCCTTGATGACCTGGTAGCTGGTGCCTTCGTCCTTGAGACGGCGGCGCAGCGTCTGCTGGGTCATGTTGAGCTGCCGGCAGATGTCCGACAGCTCCGGGAAACTGTTGCCGTAGGCCTCCTTGCCGAGCATGTTGCGCACCTGGTCGGCCAGTCCCACCGGCTTCGCCCGTCCGCCGATGATCAGCGCCAGCGAATCCTTGAGGAAGCGAGACAGCGACAGCGGCGTCTGCGCCAGCGGCAGCGTCAGCCAGGCGGCCGGGAAGCGGATCACGTTGGTTTCCATGCCGTAGTTCACCGGGCAGCGGAACAGCTGCTGGAACTCCGCCGCACGCGGCGGCGGGTCACCGGCGAACTCGATCACCAGCGGATCCAGGCGGCGGCCGACCAGCCAGCTCCAGAAACGCACCGAGACGAACACCATGACTTCGAGGATGGTGTCGGCGAACGGCGTGTCCTGCCGCAGCGACAGCGTCACCCTGCCCTCGTTGTCGGCGACCTCCATGCTGGCCACGGTCGGGGTCTCGAACAGGCCGTAGAAATCCAGCGAGCGGCGGATGGCCTGCGCCAGGTTCGGGCAGTTGATGACCGCGTGCGCCATCATCGAGAACGTGCCCGGCTTGGAGCGCGCATCGGAAGCCAGGCCGATGAACTCGTCCTGGGTCCGGCGCATGACTTCCTGCACGAGACGGATGACCTCGCCGCCCTCGATGCGTCCGTCCGGATCTCCCAGCCGCGCCGGATCCAGCCCGCTGCGCTCGAACAGCTCCTCCGGCGGCACGCCGCGACGCGCCGCGCCGGCCAGCAGGCGCTGCACGTACATGATGCTGAGGGTATTGGCCGGGCGTACGGACATGGATACTCGGAGACGGCGGTCATCGGGGTCCGGCGGCCCGTCGCCATGCGTCCGCGAAGGTCCGGGATCGGCGGCGGGTCTGGCCC
>NZ_PTQZ01000115.1 GCF_002943415.1 Amnimonas aquatica
GCAGGGGAGTGGCGGAAGGCGTATAATAAGCGCTGTTCCCCGTTTCCTCCCCGGCCCCTCGCCGGCCGGGCTCCATGAGCCGAACCGTCATGTCGCGCAGCCAGATCATCACTGAACGCCTGCAGCAGGCCCTGCCGCTGCAGCACCTCGAGGTCATCAACGAGTCGCACAACCACGGCGGCCCGGGGACCGAGACCCACTACAAGCTCGTCATCGTGTCCGAAGCTTTCGCCGGCAAGCGTCCGGTGGCCCGGCACCAGTCCGTCTACCAGCTGTTCCAGGACCAGATGCAGGCCGGCCTGCACGCCCTGGCGCTGCACACCTACACCNGGTGCGGGCGCGCCAGCCGCTGGATGAGCCCGTGGTGGTGGCCGCGCTCTATCATTTCGCCCGGCTCGACGATTTCCGCGACCTGCGCGAGCCGCTGCTGGCGCTGTGCCAGGCGCAGGACATCCGCGGCACGCTGCTGCTGGCGCAGGAGGGCGTGAACGGCACCATCTCCGGTACCCGCGTCGGCATCGATGCCGTGCTCGCCCGGCTGCGCGCCGATCCGCGCCTGGCCGCGCTGGAGCACAAGGAGTCGTTCAGCGACCGGCACCCGTTCCTGCGCCTGAAGGTGAAGCTGAAGCAGGAGATCGTCACCCTCGGCGTGCCTTTCGTGGACCCGAACGCGGTGGTCGGCACCTATGTCGATCCGCAGGACTGGAACGCGCTGATCAGCGATCCGGACGTGGTGGTGATCGACACCCGCAACGACTACGAGGTGGCCATCGGCACCTTCGCGGGCGCGGTCGATCCGAAGACGCGCAGCTTCCGCGAATTTCCGCGCTATGTGAGCGAGCAGCTCGATCCGGCGAAGCACCGCAAGGTGGCCATGTTCTGCACCGGCGGCATCCGCTGCGAGAAGGCATCGAGCTACATGCGCCAGCAGGGCTTCGAGACGGTCTACCACCTCAAGGGCGGCATCCTGAAATACCTGGAGGAAGTGCCGGAATCGGAGAGCCTGTGGCAGGGCGAGTGCTTCGTGTTCGACGAGCGCGTGGGCGTGACCCACGGGCTGAAGGCGGGCGAGGCCGGGCTCTGCCACGGCTGCCGCCGCGCGGTGACGCCGGCCGATCGGGAGTCGCCGAAATACGAGGAAGGCATCAGCTGCCCTGCCTGCCATGACGAGCTGACCGGAGAGCAGCGTGCCCGCTTCGCCGAGCGCCGCCTGCAGCTGCGGCTGGCGGCGGAACGCGCCGGGAAGGCTGAATGATGCTGCGCCGTGCCGTCGCCGCGGGTCGCGGCGCAGCCCGGCGTGACGCCTCAGGCGTCGGGGGCGTGGAACAGCAGGTAGAGCGCGGTGATCAGCTCGGGAATCTGGCTGGTCATGTCCTTGAGCAGCTTGCGGTCGCGGCGCAGCACCTGCAGGTCGGGATCATCCACCAGGTCGGACAGCACCACCATGGGCAGGGTCAGGTCGGCGATTTCATCTTCGTCGGCGGCGTACCAGCGGTCCTCGTCGAGGAACAGGGCCTCCATGAAGCCGACGCACCAGTCGCTGAGCTCGTTGGGTTCGGTCGGGTGCGCGGTCAGCGTGCACGGCAGTTCCAGGCGCGAGCCGTGGTAGAGCACGGCGTGGATGCTCTTCTGCCAGGCGCGCAGCTGTTCGCGCAGGGCGTCCGAGGCGGCGGCGTCGGGCAGCGGCTGTTCGTCCTCGAAGAAGGCGGCCAGGGCGTCGTCGTCGAGCGTGCCGCGCGGACCCACGGTGAGGGCGGTGAGGAAGCCGTGCGCACCCATGAAGTCCAGTCCGTGCGCGTTGGCCTCGCTGTCGAGGAAGGTTTCCAGGGCTTCGAGGGTGGTGCCCGGCAGGGCGTACTGTTCGTGCATGACGGTCTCCGGTGTGCGAGTCCGCATTGTAGTGTCGCCGGCACGCCGGCGGCGAGGGAAAAGGCATGATGCTGGATGGGTGGGAAACGGTGCCGGCGGTCGACGGATCGCGGCAGGGTGGTACCGACAAGGGGGTCGCGGCCCTGCGCGCGCAGCTCGCCGGCATGGCGCCGGAGCTGCGCGCGCGCGAGGCGCTGCGCCATGTCTGGGGCTACGATGACTTCCGCGGCCGCCAGGCCGATGTGGTGGAGACGGTGGCATCCGGCCGCGATGCCCTGGTGCTGATGCCCACCGGCGGCGGGAAGTCGCTGTGCTACCAGGTGCCGGCGCTGATGCGGCGCGGCACCGCGGTGGTGGTGTCGCCGCTGATCTCGCTCATGCAGGACCAGGTCGCCACGCTGCTGCAGCTGGGCGTGCGCGCGGCCTACCTGAGCAGCAGCCTGGAGGCGCACGAGGCGCGGGCGATCGAGTCGCAGCTGCTCGACGGCCGCCTCGACCTGATCTACATGGCGCCCGAGCGCCTGGTGACGCCGCGCGCGCTGGACCTGCTGGCGCGCGTGGATATTTCGCTGTTCGCCATCGACGAGGCGCACTGCGTGTCGCAGTGGGGCCATGATTTCCGCGCCGACTATCTCGGCCTGTCGGTGCTTGCCGAGCAGTTCCCGCAGGTGCCGCGCCTGGCGCTGACCGCCACCGCCGACCTGCGCACGCGCGCCGACATCGTCCGTCTGCTGAAGCTGGAAGCGGCGGAAGTGTTCATCAGCAGTTTCGACCGGCCCAACCTGTTCTACCGCATGCTGCCGCGCCTGAACGCGCTGGAGCAGCTCACCGATTTCATCAAGCGCGAGCACGCCGGCGACGCCGGCATCGTCTACTGCCTGTCGCGCGCCAAGACCGAGAAGGTGGCGGAGGCGCTGCGCGCGCGCGGCTTCCCGGCGCTGGCCTACCACGCCGGTCTGCCGGCGGCCGAGCGCGAGGCCAACCAGACCCGCTTCCTGCGCGAGGAGGGCGTGATCGTGGTGGCGACCATCGCCTTCGGCATGGGCATCGACAAGTCCAATGTGCGCTTCGTCGCGCACCTGGACCTGCCCAAGAGCGTGGAGGCCTACTACCAGGAAACCGGGCGCGCCGGCCGTGACGGCCTGCCGTCGACCGTGTGCCTGTTCTACGGCCTGCAGGATGTCATCAAGCACCAGCAGATGCTCAGCCAGTCGGAAGGCAGCGAGGAGCACAAGCGCCACGAGCGCCGGCGCATCGACGCCATGCTGCAGCTGTGCGAGACCACCGACTGCCGGCGCCAGCTGCTGCTGCGCTACTTCGACGAGCACATGGCGCAGCCCTGCGGCTACTGCGACACCTGCGCCGAGCCGGTGGCGACCTGGGATGCCACCGAGCCGGCGCGGCTGGCGCTGTCGGCGGTCTACCGCACCGGCCAGCGCTACGGCGTGGAGTACGTGGTCGAGGTGCTCACCGGCAAGCGTTCGGAGCGTGTCGGCGACAATCGCCACGACCAGCTGGCACTGTTCGGGCAGGGCAGCGACACCAGCCTGAAGACCTGGCGCAGCATCTTCCGGCAGCTGCTGGCCAAGGGCCTGCTGCTGGTCGATCCGGACGGCTACGGCACCCTGCGTCTGTCGCCGGACTGCCGCGCCCTGCTCAAGGGCGAGGTGGCGCTGACGCTGCGCCGCGACCGCGACACCCTCACCGCCCAGCGCAGCGCCCGTGGCGGTTCGCGCGCCGCCGCTTCGGTGGCCTCCGCAGACCAGCCGCTGTGGCTGGCGCTGCGCGCGAAGCGGCGCGAGCTGGCGGAGGCGCAGGGCGTGCCGCCCTATGTCATCTTCCACGACAGCACGCTGCTGGCCATGATCGAGCACATGCCGCTGAGCCTGCGCGAAATGCGCCAGATCGGCGGCATCGGCGACAGCAAGCTGGAGCGCTACGGCGACGATTTCCTGGCGGTGATCCGCGACCACGTCGATGGCGCGTCCGGGGCGGGTGCTTGAGCACGCAGGCCGACCTTTTCCGGCAGGCCGGGCCGGCGGAGCACGGCTTTCCGGCCGATGCGGGCGTGCGCCCGCTGCCGGCCTGGGAGCTGGTGCGCAGCAAGCGCCGCACCCTGGCCATACACATCCGCCAGGACGGCCATGTGCAGGTACGCGCGCCGCTGCGCCTGCCGCGCCGTGACATCGAGGATTTCGTCGCCAGCCGCGCGGACTGGATACACCGCCACCTGGACGAGATCGCGGCGCGCGGGCCGCGGCCGCAGTGGCACGAGGGCTGGGGTGATGGCCGCAGCTGGTGGCACGAGGGCGAGGCGCTGCCGGTGCGCTGTCTGGCGCCCGGCCAGCGCCTGCCGGGGGTTTCGCTGCGTACCCGGGTGGCGCTGCATGACGGCGGCCTGTGGGTGTCCGCCGCTCTGGCCGGCGACTCGGCCGCCATTGCCGATGCCCTGCTGCGCTGGCAGTCGGCGCGCGCGGCCGAGGTGCTGCCGGCCAGCGTCGATGCGCTGGTGGCGCGTTTCGGCGAGGACTGGCGGCCGTCGGACCTGCGCCTGCGGCACATGCGCTCGCGCTGGGGCAGCTGCTCGCGCGACGGCCGCATGACCCTGAGCACGCAGCTCATGCATGTGCCGCCGGCCTGCCGCGACTACGTGATCTGCCACGAGATGAGTCATTTGCGCGAGTTCAACCACGGCCCGCGCTTCTATGCCTGGCAGGAGCACCTGTGTCCGGACTGGCGCGCGCGCCGCGATGACATGAAGCAGTGGGCGGAGCGCCTGCGCGGCGGCTGAGACGGCCTAGGCGGGGCTGACGGCACGGCGGTGCGCGAGCTGACGCGGGGGCGCCGGCTCACCGCGGGTGACTCTGGCGATCAGCTGCGCAGGGCGACTTCCAGCCACTTCTTGACGCGGTTGGCGTCGCCGATGCGGGTGTACTTGCCCCACGAGTCCATGAGCACGATCACCACCGGCATGTCCTCGATGTGGGCCATCATGACCAGGCAGCGGCCGGCCTCGTTGATGAAGCCGGTCTTGGACACGCCGATGTCCCATTCCGGCTTCTTCACCAGGCCGTTGGTGTTGTTGTACTGCAGCACCTGGCCGCGCGAGGTGACCTGGTAGGACGGCATGGTCGAGAAGGCGCGGATGTCGGGGTAGCGGTAGGCGGCCTGGACCATCTTGGTCAGCTCGCCCGGCGTCGACACGTTGCCGCCGTGCAGGCCGGTGCCGTCGTAGAAGTGGGTGTTCGGCATGCCCAGGCTGCGGGCCTTGCGGTTCATGGCGTCGAGCGCCGCCGACAGGCCGCCCGGATAGGTGCGGGCGAGCGCCGAGGCGGCGCGGTTCTCCGAGGCCATGAGCGCGAGCAGCAGCATGTCTGCACGCGTCAGCGTGGTGCCGACGCTGAGGCGCGAATGCGTGTGGCGCAGATGGTCGACATCGGCCTCGGTGATGGTGATGGGGTCGTTCAGGTCGAGACCGGCGTCGAGCACGATCATGGCCGTCATCAGCTTGGTGATGGAGGCGATGGGCATGCTCTGGTGCACGTTCTTGGCGTACAGCACTTCGCCGGTGCGGGCATTGGTGATGAGCGCGGCTCGCGACTCGATGGCCAGCGGCACGTCGAGGCGGCTTTCGATGAGGTCCGGGCCGGCACGGCGCTGCTGGGCGGCGATTTCGGCGGCGGACAGCACCACGGGGGCGGCGACGGCGGCTTTCTTGGCGGTCGAG